>JAVROG010000112.1:0-2872 GCA_032162865.1 Mycobacterium sp.
CGCTCATGATCCGCATTCCACGCACTGCCGCCATGTGGGGCAGGGCTCCTTGCGGCACTCCGCGCCGGGTCACCGGTTGCTCGGGCAATACGTCACGTTCGACCACCTTGACGGTGCCGTAGAAGTCAGCCAGGACACGGGCCGCCAGCAGGCCGGCAATGCTCGCTCCGAGAACTACTGCCGTTTGGCCAGATTCGGCCATATTCCTGATCCCTTCGATAGATGGAGCTCGTCGACACGTGGGCGTTTCGGGCAAACAGCTGCTGCGCAGCCGGTTTCGCATTGGGCGAAGCGTCGCTGCAGCGGCCGAGACGGACGGATGCCCACCCCGTGGTCCTGTCTATGGCAGTCAGGAGCCCGCGACGTGTCTGAAAACCCGGCGGTGTGCGTGAAACGCGGATCGAAGGCAGAGGAGCCGTATTGCGGCCGGTCGGTGCGGTGCATTGTGCGGGAGCGAAGGGGTGATGTCCACCACATGAAATGACGCGGTGGCGCTAATTGTGGGAATGACGTCTCAATGTCAGGGGTGAGCGAGCCATCCCCAACGCATGCTTGACCCGTGCGTTACCCGTCGCGACGGCCAGACGTTCGGGAGGTGGTGATGAGCTCACGGGGAATCCTGACGGCTGACGACGTCGCTGCTCCACTGGGTTTCGCACCAGAACGGCGCATCACCGCTTCGGGCGGAAGCCTTTCGGCAGCCATCTGGCGGTTCCAGAACAAGTCGCTGTATGAACTGACGAACTGCGCAAATCAGGACACCGACATCGTCGGAATGGCGATTGCTGGGCGCCACCACCACACCTACTTCGGTGATGGGCGCTTGAAATGGAGCCGTGCCCTCCCCGCTTTTCATATGAATCTCGTTGTTGCCCAAGAGCAGCCCAGAGGGATATTCACTTCAGAGCAGCCGTTCACCTATCTGCACGTGTATGTGCCGCACGTCATGGTTGAACGGGTCGCCGTGGAGAGCGGCGCGATCAATGCGGCCCACACGGTGACTCTCATTGATCCGATGGGCTCACCAGACCCATTCGCGGAATCCATCTGCCGACAGATGATTCGTGAGATGAGTCGCGGCGATGGCAGTTCGCGCATGATGATCGACGTCCTTGGCCAACAACTGGTCATCCACCTCACCCGGCAGCATTCCAGCGTGTCCGGGTCGAAAGCCTTCGCCGACAAAAGCGGTCCGGGCTATCGCGATTGGCGCCTGCGGAACGCGATCGAGTACCTCGAAGATCACCTGGCGGACGATATCGGTCTCGACGATGTCGCGGCAGTGGTGGGTTTGTCCACGACGCACCTCGCGGATCTCTTTCGGCAGGGCACGGGGGAGCCGCCGCATCGCTGGTTGATGAACCGTCGCTTGGCGCGAGCATGCGAATTGCTGGCCAACCCGTCGCTCAGCATTACTGAAATCGCGCACCGATGCGGGTTCGCCAGTTCTCAGCACCTGGCCGCCGTGACGCGTCGGCGGCTGGCCACGACGCCAACGGCCTACCGTCGCCAAATACTCAGTTGACGGCTGATGGCGTGGAAGACGCCGGCCCTGTAGTAGTTCAGCCCTAGCAACTCCGCGTGATCTGTCCCAGACTGAAGCTGCGACATCCCGAGCCACACCGGCGGATGGAGAGGACAGGATGACTTCCTTAGAGCTAACCAGCACGGGGGCAGCAGATTTCAGTGAGGGCGATGTCTACTTCATCGGTAATGCCACCACACTGATCCGCTTCGGCGGGCTGACGATCCTGACCGATCCCGCCTTCTTGCACAAAGGCGAGCACGTCTATCTGGGTCATGGCATCTGGGCCCGCCGCGAGGTCGAGCCGGCCTGCCAGATCGCCGACCTGCCCCCGATCGATCTGATCGTGTTGTCGCACTACCACGGCGATCATTTCGACGACGTCGCCGCACAGGAGCTCGACAAGAACCTGCCCATCGTCTCGACGGCCGACGCGGTGGGAAAACTCGGCGCCCTCGGCTTCGAGCGGGGCCATCCGCTGGACACCTGGGAATCGCTGCAGGTGCACAAGGGTGACGCGACGCTGACGATCACCGCAATGCCGGGCAAGCACTCCGCCGAGGAGGCGGTCAACGAGCTGCTCATGCCGGTCAATGGCCACCTGCTCGAGTTCAGCCGCGACGGCGGTCAGCTCTACCGCCTGTACATCACCGGGGATACGATGCTCGTCGACAGCCTCGAGGACATCCCGCGCCGCTACCCCGATATCGACCTCGGTCTGATCCACACCGGTGGCACGACCTTCCTGGTCACGGTGGTCACGATGACGGGCGAGCAAGGGGTCAGGGCCGTCGAGATCACCAAACCGCGCACCGCGATCCCGATCCACTACAACGACTTCTCGGTGTTTCTCTCGGGCCTCGATGACTTCAAGAAGGCCGCCGAGGCCTCGTCGGCGAACACGAAATTCGTCTACCTGTCCCACGGCGAGACCTACACGTTCACGCCCAGCGCGTGAGGACAACAATGGGAGAGCACGAGAGCGAGACCAAACCCTTAGGGAGTGAACGATGAGCGTTAACCAAGAAGGGATCGGCACGCTGAAACTCGAATGCCCGCAAAGCCATCCTGTCGGCAGAATCCTCAAGGAAGCCCCGCATCAGCAAGTCGTCTTTGACCCTGGCGCCCAGGTCGGCCCGCGCCGATTCTGGCCGGATGAAGAGGATCAGCCCCAGTTCACCACGCGCTGCCGTCAATGCGACAAATCGGTCAGCGAGGCCACGACCGCGCTTCAGGACAAGCATCGCAACCTGATCATGCACTCATCGGAGACCTTCGAGACCGCCACGCTGCCGTTTGTGTAGCGGGGGCTCAGGGGAAACGGGCCTCGCACATACTGTAAGAGTT
>JAVROG010000113.1:0-7009 GCA_032162865.1 Mycobacterium sp.
GGCTACGCGTTCGCGATCATGCATCTGCTCACCCACGGCTTCTTCAAGGCCGGCCTGTTCCTCGGGTCCGGGTCGATCATCCACGCGATGCACGAAGAGCAGGACATGCGCCGTTACGGCGCCCTTCGCACGGCCCTGCCGATCACGTTCGCAACGTTCGGGCTCGGTTACCTGGCGATCATCGGGGTGTGGCCGTTCGCTGGCTTCTTCTCCAAGGACGCGATCATCGAAGCCGCCCTGGGCGCCGGTGGGACCCAGGGATATGTGCTCGGCGGGGCGGCATTGCTGGGCGCGGGCATTACCGCGTTCTACATGACCCGCGTGATGCTGATGACCTTCTTCGGTAAGAAGCGGTGGGCGCCGGGTTCGCATCCGCATGAGTCGCCCGCCCTGATGACCGGGCCGATGGTCCTGCTGGCGTTCGGCTCGGTGTTCTCCGGCTTCCTGTTCACCTACGGCGACTCCTTGCAGCACTGGCTCGAACCCGTCGTCGGAACCCACGAAGAATCCGCCCCGGTGATACCGGCATGGGCGGTCAGCGCGCTGGCGCTGGCGGTTGTCTTCGTCGGCGTCGCGGTGGCCTACCGGAAGTACGGCGGCAAGGTCGAGATTCCGCGGGTGGCCCCGGCTCGAGTTTCGGTACTGACGACGGCCGCACGGGCCGACGGCTACGGCGACGCCTTCAACGAGGAGGTTTTCATGCGCCCCGGTGCGCAACTGACGCACGCGCTGGTCGCCGTCGACGACGCCGGCGTGGACGGCTCGGTGAACGCCTTGGCGGCGCTGGTGGGCCGGACATCGAATCGGCTGCGAGGCATGCAGACCGGCTTCGCCCGCAATTACGCGTTGTCCATGCTGGTGGGTGCGGCCCTGGTCACCGGCGCGCTTCTGGCGGTGAACCTGTGGTGAATTCGGGAACGCCGTGGCTGAGCGTGCTGTGGCTGGTGCCGCTGGCGGGCTCGGTGCTGATCATTCTGCTGCCCCCGGGGTTGCGCCAGGCCGCCAAGTGGACGGGCGTAGTGGTCAGCGTCGGAACGCTGGCGGTGTCGCTCGTGGTGGCCACCGGATTCAAGGCCGGCGACGATACCTACCAGTTCACCGAAAAGCATTCGTGGATACCGGCTTTCGGAGCCGGCTACTCCCTGGGCGTGGACGGAATCGGCCTGGTCCTGGTACTGCTGACCACGGTGCTGATACCGCTGCTGCTCGTCGCGGGTTGGAATGACGGCGGCGAAAGCAACCCCCGCGGTCCGCACGCCTACGTGGCGCTGACGTTGGCCATCGAGTCGATGGTGCTGATCTCGGTGGTCGCCCTCGACGTGTTGCTGTTCTACGTGTTCTTCGAGGCCATGCTCATCCCGATGTACTTCCTCATCGGCGGGTTCGGGCAGGGTAAGGAGCGCTCGCGGGCTGCGGTGAAGTTCTTGCTGTACAACCTGTTCGGCGGGCTGATCATGCTCGCGGCGGTCATCGGTCTCTATGTGGTGACCACGCAGCACGGCGGCGGCACCTTCGATTTCGTTCGAATCGTGGACGACCTGCGCCATGGCCGGTACGCCGACGTCAACCCCGCGCTGTTCAAGGCCCTGTTCCTGGGTTTCATGTTCGCGTTCGCCATCAAGGCCCCGCTCTGGCCGTTGCACCGCTGGCTGCCCGACGCCGCGGTCGAGTCCACACCGGCGACCGCGGTGCTGATTACCGCGGTCATGGACAAGGTCGGCACCTTCGGCATGCTGCGCTACTGCCTACAGCTATTTCCGGACGCCTCAGCGTATTTCCGGCCCATGATCGTGGCATTGGCCATCATCGGTGTGATCTACGGCGCGGTCGTGGCGATCGGCCAGACCGACATGATGCGCCTGATCGCCTACACCTCGATCTCGCACTTCGGGTTCATCATCGCCGGCATCTTCGTGATGACCACCCAGGGGCAAAGCGGTTCGACGCTGTACATGCTCAACCACGGCATCTCCACCGCGGCGGTGTTCCTGATCGCGGGATTCCTGGTGTCCCGTGGCGGCAGTCGCAACATCGCCGACTACGGCGGTGTGCAGAAGGTGGCCCCGATCCTGGCCGGTACCTTCCTGGTCTCGTGCATGGCGACGCTGTCGTTGCCGGGACTGGCCCCGTTCATCAGCGAATTCCTGGTGTTGCTAGGCACTTTCAACCGTTACTGGATTGCAGCGGCGTTCGGGGTCACCGCTCTGGTGCTGGCGGCCATCTACATGCTGTGGCTCTACCAACGCGTGATGACCGGACCGGTGGCCAAGGGCAACGAGAAGATCACCGATCTGGTGCCGCGCGAATTGATCGTCGTCGCACCGCTGATCGCGCTGCTGTTCGTCTTGGGCGTGTACCCCAAGCCGGTGCTCGACCGTATCAATCCGGCAGTCGAACACACCATGAACACCATCGGCCAGCATGACCCTGCCCCCACCGTGCCCCATCCGGTTCCGGGCGCAGACCGCCCGAAGCAAGCCGAAGGACCGCACCGATGAACCTGCCCACGCCCAGCGTCGAGTACTTCCTGCTGTCGCCGATGCTCATCGTTTTCGGCATCGCGATCGTTGGCGTACTCGCCGAAGCGTTCCTGCCGCGCCGACTTCGCTATGGGGCGCAAGTCATTCTGGCCCTCGCTGGATTAGCAGCGGCGTTCGCAGCCGTGATTGTGGTGGCCAAGTCGGTTCCGGCTGACGGAAGCCGCACCGTGCTCGGAGCGGTGGCCATCGATCGACCGGCCCTCTTCCTGCAGGGCACCGTCGTCCTGGTGGCAGTGCTGGGCGTCATCTTCATCGCCGAGCGCAGCCAGCGACCCGTGGCAACAGCGAGCGCTGCCAAGTCGAAGGTGTTCGCCGGCCTGGATTCCTTTACGCCACAGGCTTCGGCGGTCCCTGGCAGCGATACCGAGCGAGAGGCCGAGCGCGCCGGTGCCGCTCAGACGGAACTCTTCCCGCTGCTGACCCTGTCGGTCGGCGGCATGATGGTGTTCCCCGCGTCCAACGATTTGTTGACGATGTTCGTCGCGCTGGAAGTCCTGTCGCTGCCGTTGTACCTGATATGCGGGTTGGCCCGGCACCGCCGCTTGCTGTCGCAAGAAGCGGCGATGAAGTACTTCCTGCTCGGTGCGTATTCGTCGGCGTTCTTCCTGTACGGCGTGGCGTTGCTCTACGGTGCCACCGGCACGCTGACCTTGTCGGGGATCAGGGATTCGCTTGACGCACAGAGTGATAACTCGTTGGCACTGGTGGGCGTCGCGCTGTTGGCGGTCGGACTGCTGTTCAAGGTCGGCGCCGTCCCCTTCCACTCGTGGATTCCCGACGTGTACCAGGGGGCGCCCACCCCAATCACCGGGTTCATGGCGGCGGCCACCAAGGTGGCGGCATTCGGCGCACTGCTGCGCGTGGTCTACGTCGCGCTACCTCCGCTGCACACCGAGTGGCGCCCGGTCTTGTGGGGGATTGCGATCCTGACGATGACCGTTGCCACCATCACCGCGGTGAACCAGACCGACGTCAAACGGATGCTGGCCTATTCATCGGTCGCCCACGTCGGTTTCATCCTCACCGGTGTCATCGCCGACAACACGGCGGGACTCTCGGCGACGTTGTTCTATCTGGTCGCCTACAGCTTCAGCACGGTGGGCGCCTTCGCGATCGTCGGTCTGATACGTAACGCCGACGGGGTCGAGGACGCCGACCTGTCGCACTGGGCCGGCCTCGGTCAGCGTTCCCCCATTGTGGGCGTGATGCTTTCGATGTTCCTGCTGGCGTTCGCCGGGATCCCGCTGACGAGTGGCTTCATCAGCAAGTTCGCGGTGTTCAAAGCCGCCGCGGAGGGCGGCGCAGTGCCGCTGGTGGTCGTCGGTGTGATCTCGAGTGGTGTGGCCGCCTACTTCTACGTCCGGGTGATCGTGCTGATGTTCTTCACCGAAGCAACCGACGAGACACCATCGGTGTTGGCACCGAGCGTCCTGAGCAAGGCGGCGATCGCAGTGTGCGCGTTAATCACCGTGGTGCTCGGAATCTTCCCGCAGCCGGTGCTCGATCTGGCCGACCACGCGGCACAATTCGTGCGCTGACGCTGGGGATCTTCACACTTTCGGTGTAACCCCTCCCCCTATCTAGTTCCGGGGCCCACGATGGGTGGGCCTGAAGGAACTTTTTGGTTGGAGGACTTCCGTGACACGGTCACAACAGCAAATCGGCCCGCTGGCAAAGGTATGGCGCTGGCTTGCCAATCCCCCGAACAACGCACCGGCCGCAACGATTCTGATCAGGCTGATGGCGGGCGCAGTATTTCTCTGGGAAGGCGTGCTGAAATTCATTTACCCGAATCAGGGCGTCGGGCGCTTCACCAAGATCGGAATTCCATTCCCTGAGTTGAGCGCGGATTTCGTTGGCGGACTTGAAATCATCGGCGGGATACTGTTGATCCTGGGCTTGTTCACTCGATTCATCAGCATTCCGTTTATCGTCGAGATGATAGTTGCGATGCTGTCGACCAAGATCGCTATCTTCCTCGGCGTATCGCCGTTGCCGCTTCCGCCCGTGCCTCCACAGACTGGCTTCGCTGCCGTGTTGCACGAAGTTCGCTCCGAGTACGCCCAATTGCTGACCGTGACGTTCCTGCTCATCGTTGGCGCCGGTCCGTGGTCGGTGGACGCGCTGCTGCGCCGCCGTGGCGGACGAGCCCACCAGGGACAGCTACCGGAGAAGGGCACTCGCTCGGCCAGGGTGGCAGATGCGGCAGATAAGGAACTGGCCGACATCGCCGAGTACTGACACCGCTCAAGGCGCCGGCCTGCACTTCGCTCAGAAGGACCGGCGCCTTGAGCGACTGTTAATGCACGAACGGCCGGGTGACCAGAACGTAGATCGCCAGCACCACCAGCGGAGCCACCAGCGGTAGCCAAGGCACTTGCAGCGGAAACGATGTCGCGACGAGCCCGGCAAAGGTAAACCCAACGGCCGCAACGGTCGTCGGCCCGCTTCCCGCAACGACTGCACCGTCCGCGTGCCGACACACCAGGTAGGCCGCCGCGCAAAGGCCCGACATTGCGGCAAGTACGTGCGATGGATCCGATGCGACGATCACCAGCACCGTCAGCAGCACGGCAAGCGTTGCCGCGGGCCGAAATATCGTCGCCACCCCCACCGCAAGGACGGCAGCTCCCGCGGCCACCAGCGCAGGCCCCTGCGATCCGACGGTGGCCAGTCCGACCATCAGCAGGCCGAGCAGCACCGAAAGAACACGGCTACCGGACAGCGTCAGCATCATCGCCTACCCCGTACGCGGCGTCGCCGGTCAGGTAACGCGGTCATCGCATGCTCCAATGAGAGCTCCCCCGGCCAGGACAGCACGTCGACACCGACCGTGGCCATGTCGCGATACATCGCCGAGCGTTGCAGCGTCCACATCCGCATCACCAACGGGTCGTGTTCGCCCTCGAATGGGGAGCTGTCGAGCACGTCCACGGCAACCACAACGTGGCCGCGTCTTCGCAAATCGATGAGCGCCAAAGCGAACTCGGTGTCGAGCAGCGTAGAAAACGCGATGACGATCGCAGCCGCCGGGATAGCGGCGCGCGGCGCGAGTGTCCCGGTAGTGCGCTCGAATTGTTCGCCGGCACCGAGCACGGTGTCGAGCACCCGGTAGAACTGGCGCTGCCCGATCTCGGCGCCAAGCCACCGGGGGCGATTGCCGCCGAGCGCGACGATCCCGGCGCGGTCGCCGTGGCGTAGCGCGGTCTGCACCACCTGAGCGGCACCCCGCACGACACGTTCGGTGGCCTTGGTCGCCGGGCCTGCCGGCTGTTGATAGGTGTCGATCAGCACCACCACATCGGCGGCACGATCGGTTAACCGCTGCGTCACGTGCAGTCGCCCGCGGCGCGCGCTCACCGCCCAGTTCACTGCGCGCAGCTGATCGCCCGGGACGTAGGGTCGAATGTCGGCGTATTCGACACCCGGCCCGATGTGCCTGGTGAGGTGCACGCCCAACCGGTCGAGCAGTTCGGTCTGGGGGATCGATGTCGACTGCGGCGGCGTGAGCGGAAACACGATGACGTCGGCGGCATCGACCGTGCCTGTCCCCCTTACCAATCCGCCCCTGGCAAGGACGTCGACGCGCGCCCGGATCGAATAGCGGCCCCAGCGTTGTGCCACCACCGCACCCTTTTTTTCATGCGGGCCCCCCGATTCGACAACTTTCAGTTCCATCCCGCCAACGGTCAAAACCGTGAGCTCAACGGTGCCCGAGCCGGATTCCATGGTGGCCCAAACGGATATCGGCACTTCCTCCTCTTCGAAGCACCGTTGCGAATCGGGCTCTGCGTGCACATGGATCTTCGGGACCGGATGTTGCCAGCCCAACGAGCACAGCACCCCAAGCAGCGGCGCCGCGAAGGCGATGAGCTGCCACCGTCCAGCGATAACGGCGGTGGCCAACGCGACACCGGCACAGGTGGCGATTGCCAACGTCAGTTGCGATGCGCGCCAGCTGAACTCGACTTCGCGAGTTTGGATCACACCGAGTCGGTCCCACCGTTGGCACGCGGTACGGGCAAGCGCCGCAACAGTTCCCCGACTACGTCAGCGCCCTGAATCTTGCGCACCCACATTTCGGGGCGCAACGTGATCCGATGTGAGACCGCGGCAGTGGCAAGCGCCTTGACATCTTCGGGGATCACATAGTCGCGCCCGAGCAGCAACGCGCGCGCCCGGGCGAGTTGCACCAGGTCGAGTTCGGCTCGGGGGCTGGCCCCGACGGCGACCTGCGGATGGTGCCGGGTGGCCGCGGCCAGCGAGACCACATAGTGCAGCACGTCCTCGTGCACCGTGACCTGCTCGACCGATTCGCGCATGGCCAGCAGCTCATGCGCGTCGACCACCTGATTTACCGTCGCCTCAGCCGAGCCGCGATCGAGGCGCCGGCGCAGCATCGCGGTCTCGTCTTTCTCCGACAGGTAGCGCAGCTCCAGGCGCATCGCGAACCTGTCCAGTTGCGCCTC
>JAVROG010000114.1:0-4452 GCA_032162865.1 Mycobacterium sp.
CCAGGTCTTGGGTACCGACAGGGAAGCGGTCACCGCGGGTCCTTCCGTTGCCAATAGAGATACGACACGTATCGTTTCCTATATGACGGTAGCGCAACCCGGGCGACCACGCGATAGGCAACTCGACCGCACGATTTTGGCCGCTACCCGCGAGTTGCTGGCTGCTGGCAGTTACGCCGAACTATCGATGGAAAGCGTTGCCGCACATGCCCGAGTGGGGAAGAAGACGCTGTATCGGCGTTGGCCGTCGAAGGCTCCTTTGGTCGCTGAAGCGGTCTTGGAGGCCTACGGGGGATCAGGATCGTTTCCCGTCGCCGAGACCGGAGACATCCGCAGCGACCTGAGGTCTTGGCTCAACGAGCACGCCGATTTCCTGGCCGAGTCGCCCAACGCCGCGCTGGTGCGGGCCCTGGTCGCGGCCGCGGCGGCGAACTCGGCCGACGGCGTGGCGCTGTATCAGCAGTTGAGTGCGCCGCAGCATGATGGGGTGCTGACGAGACTTCGAATCGCCTTGCAGGACGGACAGATCCGCGCCGATGCCGACCTCGACGCGGTCGCCGATGCGTTGATCGGCACGTTGCTCTTGCGCGCGCTGACTCACGGCGGTCATGGTGGTTCGGCGCGATCGGGGCGGTTTGGCGGGTTGCTCGACGCGCTGCTGACGGGATGCGCCTATCAGTAGTCGTATTCGGCGAGCGGTGTCTCGGTCGTGCGTTGCGAGTCGTCCAGCGACATGGCCGCGGGGATCATCTCACTGGTGACCAACCCGTGGCGGATGGTCAACTCGTCGACGATGTTGAAACTGCGGGAGATGGCTTCGGGTGTGTCGACGATGATCGTGGTCGACGGTACCTTGCGGGTTAGCTGGAACAGCTTGTCCCCGTGTGGTTTATGGTCGCCGTGGAAGCCCCAGATGCCGCGCAGTACAGTCGCGCCGCGAGCCGTGTGGGATTGCATGAGACGGTGCACGATCGCGCGGTGAATCGGTTGGGTCTCATCGTGGTCTACGTCCGTGGTGTGCACCATCAGCTTCTGCCACAGGGTGCGTCCCTGGCTGTCGGTGGGCGGGAGCTCCTGGGGGCGGGCGAACAACTCGCCGTCGCGTTTGCACAGTCGCACCCGTTCGACGGTCAGCAGCGGGTGGGGCAGCACTTTGGCCAACTCGGTGGCCGCGGCCGACACCTGCGCTGGCAACCCGACGGCGATGATCATCTGCGGAACATTGACGTTGCGTCCGAAGAACCGGGCCCGCCGGCGCTCGCCGTATGCCGTGCCGTCGACGCCGAGAAGCACTGTGGCACCTGCGAATCCATGTCGATATAGCAGGTCGCAGATGGCGTGGTGAGCCGATGTCCCGGCGACCCGCACCTGGCGGCCGACATAGATGGTCAGCTTCGCTGCGTCGCCGGTCCTGCTGTCGACCTCGCTGAGAGCATCGGTGCCGCTGTCGCGGGTGACCAGTCGCGCCCGTTCCAATGTCACCAGACCGCGACCGGTCATCGCGGTGACATCGTCGACCAGGGATCGGATCTTCGACTCGACATCGACGGCGGCGATCACCACCGGCGGGTCCTCGGACAGGCTCAGCGAACTGTCGCTGCGGAGTTCGCCTTTCGGGCCGAAGCTGGCCACGCCCCGCATCATCACGCTGGTAGCCAGGCCCCGGGCGCCGAACAGGTCCAGCATCTCGTCGGCTAGGAATCGTCGGGGTTCACCGAGGGCGCGTTGCCGCTCACCGAAGTAGGCGGTCAGCTTCAGGCTCTGTTCGCTCATAGCTGCCCCGCGATCCATTGGCCGAGTAGCACCGCGGCCAATCCGAGTACGACGCTGACGGCGATATTTGCGAAAGCAGCCAGCAATTGCCGTTCTTCGCTCAGCCGCTGGGTTTCCAGCATCCAGGTGGAGAACGTGGTGTAGGCGCCGACGAATGCGGTGCCGGCGAGCAGTGCCACGTCCTTGGGCAGCGTCAGGCTCCCGAGGAAGCCGAGCAGCGCGGCGCCGGTGATATTGACCGTCATCGTGCCGAACGGGAAGGGCCGGGCCATACGGCGGCCCACGGTGCGGTCCACCAGAAACCGCGTCACCGATCCGATGCCACCGACGACCATGACACCGAGCCAGACCAGGGCCGTCGTCATCGCAGGCGCACCCGGCGTACCAGGGCCGTCGCCAGGTATACGGCCAGCAGTCCGAGCGTGATGCTGACGACGGTGTAGGCGGTGGCCAGCGCCCAGTGACCATGCTCGATCATCCTGATCGTTTCGACCTGCATGGTGGAGAAAGTGGTCAGCCCGCCGCACAAGCCGGTGCCAAGGAGCGGACGGCGATAGCTCGACAGCGGCAGCCGTTCCAGCAGCCGAGTGGTGAAGTAACCGACCAGGAACGCGCCCAGGATGTTGACGACGAACGTCGGCCATGGCCATCGCGCCGGATCGGGAACGGCGAGGGTGGCCAGCGCGGCCCGGGCCGCAGAGCCCAGCGCGCCGCCGGCGAAAATCGCGGCCAGTTCCCGATAGTCAGGCCTTGCCACTCGCTGTTTCCCTTCAGTGAACCGACTGTGCGCCTACGCAGCCTAGGGTGAGGCTGCCCCGTACGGGCAGAATTGGTAACCATGGCCCACCCGCGAGCCGGTCAGCCGGCCCAGCCCGAAGACCTTGTCGACTTACCTCACCTGGTGACGGCGTATTACACGATTGCGCCCGATCCCGACGATGTCGCCCAGCAGGTGGTGTTCGGCACGTCGGGGCATCGTGGCTCGGCGCTCAACGGGGCGTTTAACGAGGCTCACATCCTGGCGATCACCCAGGCGATCGTCGAATACCGCGCCGCGCATGGAACCACCGGGCCGTTGTTCATCGGCCGTGATACGCATGGGCTTTCGGAACCGGCCTGGGTGTCGGCGCTGGAGGTGCTGGCCGGCAACGAGATAGTAGCCGTGGTGGACTCCCGCGACCGCTACACGCCGACGCCGGCCGTCAGCCACGCCATCCTGACCTATAACCGGGGCCGCACCTCGGGGCTGGCGGACGGGATCGTCGTGACGCCGTCGCACAACCCGCCGCCCGACGGCGGATTCAAATACAACCCGCCCAACGGCGGGCCTGCCGACAGCGCCGCGACGGGCGCGATCGCCCAGCGCGCCAATGAGATTCTGCGCGATGGCCTGTCGGCGGTGAAGCGGGTGCCGTGGGCGCGTGCGTCGGGTGCCGTGCAGCGTCATGACTACCTGGGTGCCTATGTCGACGACCTGCCGAATGTGGTCGACATCGACGCGATTCGTGAGGCGGGTATTCGCATCGGCGCCGACCCGCTCGGCGGGGCCAGCGTGGACTATTGGGCGGCCATTGCCGAGCGGCATCGTCTCGACCTGACCGTGGTCAATCCGCTGGTGGACGCCACGTGGCGGTTCATGACGCTCGACCATGACGGCAAGATCCGGATGGACTGCAGCTCGCCGGATGCGATGGCATCGCTCATCGCCAACCGGGATCACTACCAGATCGCGACCGGCAACGACGCCGACTCAGACCGGCACGGCATCGTCACACCCGACGAGGGACTGCTGAATCCGAACCACTATCTCGCGGTGGCCATCGACTACCTGTTCACCCACCGGCCTGGTTGGCCCGCCGGAATCGCCGTCGGCAAGACCGCGGTCAGTTCGTCGATCATCGACCGGGTGGTGGCAGGGATCGGCCGCGACCTCGTCGAGGTGCCGGTCGGGTTCAAGTGGTTCGTCGATGGGCTGATCGGCGGGACTATTGGGTTTGGCGGTGAAGAATCGGCAGGGGCGTCATTCTTGCGGCGGGACGGGTCGGTGTGGACCACCGACAAGGACGGCATCATCCCGGCGTTGTTGGCGTCGGAGATCCTGGCGGTGACCGGTCGGACCCCGTCGCAGCGCTATGCCGAGCTGACTTCTGAGTACGGCGCGCCGACGTATGCCCGGGTGGATGCGCCCGCGGATCGGGAGCAGAAGGCTCGGCTGTCCAAGTTGTCGGCCGAGGAGGTCACCGCCACCGAGTTAGCGGGGGAGCCGATCACGGCGAAGCTGACGGCGGCGCCGGGCAATGGCGCGCCGCTGGGTGGACTCAAGGTGACCACGGCCAATGCGTGGTTTGCTGCGCGCCCCTCGGGCACCGAGGACGTCTACAAGATCTACGCCGAGTCCTTCCTCGGGGCTGAGCATCTGGCCGAGGTGCAGAAGATGGCCCGGGATGTGGTCAACCAGGTCATCGGATAGGAGTCGGCTGACGAGTCACATCAGTCACACCAGCCTCTGCGGGAAGCGGCGATCGATTGTGAAATGCGATATCGCATGCGCTAGCAGCGATCCCCTCACCAGCAACGATCCCCTCACCAGCGACTTTGAACCGATGTTGCCGGTGGTGTAGCTTCGATGAGCACGACTTCTTGGGGCTATGGCGCAGCTGGTCGCGCACCACACTGGCA
>JAVROG010000115.1:0-2946 GCA_032162865.1 Mycobacterium sp.
GGTGCCACCATGAGCAATCCGCTGGTACGCACCCGGGTGGCCAGCAGCGATTGGTGCGCGTCGCGGAACGTGGTATCGGTAACCCCGACCGCAGGCGACTCCCGCAACCAGCGAGCAAAACCCTCCGGGCCCAGCTCGACCAACCGTTGTTTGGAACCAGCCGGCGGCGCGACGTCGTGGTCGACATCGGGCAATTTGTCTTGCGGATACACCTTTGACGGCCGGGCCCCGTGCGGCTGGTTGACGGTGACATCGGCCAGATAGTTCAGGATCTTGGTGCCGCGGTCCGCCGACGTGCGCTCGGTCAGCAGCTGCGGCCGGTCGTCGATGAACGAAGTGGTGACGCGGCCGGCCTGGAAGTCCGGGTCGTCCAGAACCGCTTGCAGGAAGGGAATATTCGTCGATACTCCGCGGATCCGGAACTCCGCCATCGCCCGTCGCGCCCGGCTGACCGCCGTCTGGAAGTCCCGGCCCCGGCAAGTCAGCTTGACCAGCATGGAGTCGAAGTGCGCGCTGATCTCGGCGCCCAGATTGGTGCTGCCGTCCAGTCGGATGCCGGCACCCCCCGGGGTTCTTAGCGCGCTGATGCGGCCGGTGTCTGGACGAAATCCGTTGGCTGGATCCTCAGTGGTGATCCGGCACTGTAGTGCCGCGCCATGCGGCCGCACCGCATCCTGGGTCAGACCAAGATCGTCGAGCGTCTCCCCGGCGGCAATGCGCATCTGGCTGGAAACCAAGTCGACGTCGGTGATCTCCTCGGTCACGGTGTGCTCCACCTGAATCCGCGGGTTCATCTCGATGAAGACATAGTGGCCGCCCTCGTCCAGCAGGAACTCGACGGTGCCGGCACAGGTGTAGCCGATATGACGGGCGAAGGCGACCGCGTCGGCGCACATCTGATCGCGTAACTCGGCGGGCAGGTTCGGCGCCGGTGCCAGTTCGATGACCTTCTGGTGGCGACGCTGCACGCTGCAGTCGCGCTCATAGAGGTGGATCACGTTGCCGTGACTGTCGGCCAGGATTTGCACCTCGATGTGGCGCGGGCGCAGCACCGCCTGCTCCAGATACACCGTCGGGTCGCCGAACGCCGATTCGGCTTCCCTGCTGGCGGCTTCGATCGCTTCGCGCAAGTCGGCGCTGTCGGTGACCCGGCGCATACCGCGGCCCCCACCCCCGGCAACGGCCTTGACGAACAGGGGGAAACGCATGTCCTCTGCCGCACTCACCAGGTCATCTACCGACGCCGACGGCGCCGAGGACTCGAGCACCGGCAGCCCCGCCTCCCGCGCCGCGGCAATCGCCCGGGATTTGTTCCCGGTCAGCTGCAGCACCTCGGCGTCGGGGCCGACGAAGGTGATGCCCGCCGCCGCGCACGCCGCGGCCAAATGTGGGTTCTCCGAGAGGAATCCGTAACCCGGGTAGACGGCGTCCGCACCGGCCCGGTTGGCCGTTTCCACGATCTCGTCGACGGACAGGTAGGCGCGCACCGGGTGCCCGACTTCGCCGATCTGATAGGACTCGTCGGCTTTTGTTCGATGCAGCGAATTGCGGTCTTCGTAGGCATACACGGCTACCGTGCCGACGCCCAGTTCGTAGGCGGCGCGGAACGCGCGGATCGCGATTTCGCCGCGGTTGGCCACCAGCACTTTGGAGATCACGCTCGACCTTAACTCAGATCAGTGTTGACCAATAATTCCAGAAGCGGGCCATGATCAGCAGGAACACCGCGGTGAACCAGAACGTGACGATCGACCATCGCCACCCGAAGGGGATCCGCAGCGCAGCCCGGTCTTGGATCACCGGACGCACCAGGATGGACGCCACCACCACCAAAAGGGTGACGGTGACTGCCCAGACCACCATGCAGTACGGGCACAGTGCCCCGATGCGGTACAGGCTCTGAAAGATCAGCCAGTGCACAAACCCAGCACCGATCAGCACCCCGACCGTCAGGCCGACCCAATACCACCGGGGCAGCGGCACTTTCGCCACCACCAGCACTCCGGTCACCACCACCACGGCGAAGCCCGCGATGCCCAGCAGCGAATTCGGAAAGCCGAGCACGGACGCCTGCGGCGTCACCATCACCGACCCGCAGGACACGATCGGATTGATGTTGCACGACGGCACGAAGGACGGGTTGGCCAGCAGTTCGATCTTTTCCACCGTCAGCGTGATCGAGGCGAGCAGACCGACGACACCGGCGATCAGCACCCACCACGCGCTGAGCGCGGGCACCCACAGCCCAGCCGTTGGGGCCGGTTTCAGGTCGCCGCGTTCAGGGGCCGTTTCCGAAGCCGTTTCGGGGGCAAGTTCTGCCGACACGTCATTACGTCTTCGCTGCTGCCGCGGCCTCGTCCATGCCCGGAATATTGCCGACGATCTCCTTGATCTTGGCGACAAAGGCGTCCGGCGTCGACCACTGGAATTCGGTGCCGTTGATCTTGACGGTCGGGGTCGCGCGAATATTGTTGGCCGCCGCCAGACCATTGACCTTCGAGATGTACTTGCCGCTGTTGATGCAGTCCGGCACCTTGCCAACGGCCCCGGCTTCCCGGGCTAGCTCGATCAACCGCGTGTTGTCCGGAAACTTCTTGCCCGTCTCGGAGGGTTGGATGTCTGCGCTGTAAAGCGCGCTGTGGAACCGGCGAAACGATTCAATGGATTCGTCGGCGACGCAATAAGCCGCCGCGGCCGCCCGTGACGAATAGTTCTGGGTTTGCGCGCTGTCGAGAATGGTCACCATGGAGTAATCGGCTTCGATCGCGCCGATGTCGATGAGCTTGGACACGGTTGACCCGAAAGTGCGTTCGAAGTTGCCGCACGCGGGACACAGGAAGTCTTCGTAGAACGCCACCGTGGCCTTCGGTTTGCCGGAATCGGTGACCAGCTGGCTGGACGCCACGCGGATCGTGCCTTCTTGCCCGGCAGCGACCTTCTTGTGGT
>JAVROG010000116.1:0-2949 GCA_032162865.1 Mycobacterium sp.
ACATGGCCAACCCGATCGCCTTCCTGTGCGGAGCGGTGCAGGCCGCCTCCCGGTTGGGCGGTGAGCAAGCGGCGAAACTCTGCGCGCAGTACATGGCGCCGATTTTTAAGAATCGCCAGTACAACTATCCCCCGATAGGGGAGAACTTGTTTGTCGGCGCACAGGCCAGACCCAACGAGGTCACCTACAGCGAGGACTGGATGCGGCCCGATTTTGTACCGCCAGCGACGAACGCGCCGCCGCCGGCGCCACCAGGTGCGCCACTGCCCGCCGAAACACCCGTCCCGGGCACCCCGGCGGTGGCCACTGACCCCACTGCTGGCCTGCGCGGCTTGATGATTCCGCCGGGAGGTGGCTCATGAGGATCAGCCGCTGGCGCCGCGCGGCGGCGAGCCTGGTCATGCTCGCGCTCGTGACCGGGACATCCGGCTGCGGCGGCTGGCACGGGCTGAATTCGGTGTCGCTGCCCGGCACGCAGGGCGACGGCCCGGGCTCCTTCGTGATCCAGGCGCAGATGCCCGAAGTCAACAACATCCAACCGAACTCTCGGGTACGCGTCACCGACGTGGCGGTTGGCCATGTGACGAAAATCGAGCGGCAGGGCTGGCACGCGTTGGTGACCATGCGGCTCAACGGTGACGTCGCCCTGCCCGCCAACGCAACCGCCAAGATCGGCACGACCAGCCTGCTGGGTTCCTACCACATCGAGCTGGGGTCACCGGCGGGCGAAGCGCCGCAAGGCAAGCTACGTGAGGGTTCACTCATCCCGCTGTCACGCGCCGGCGCGTACCCGAATACCGAGCAGACGCTGGCGGCGCTGTCGTCGGTGCTCAACGGCGGCGGACTGGGCCAGATACAGGACATCACCGAGGCGTTCAGCACCGCGTTCCGGGGCCGCGAGCAAGATGTGCGCAGCCTGATCGGTCAGCTCGACAAATTCACCGCATACCTCAACGACCAGTCCGGTGACATCATCGCGGCCACCGAAAGCTTGAACCGCCTGGCCGGAAAATTCGCCGAGCAGCAACCTGTGCTAGACCGGGCCCTGGCGACCATCCCCGACGCGCTCGCGGTACTCAACAACGAACGGGACAACCTCGTCGAGGCGGCCGATCAGCTGGGCAAATTCAGCGCCCTGACCGTCGACTCGGTCAACAAAACCAAAGCGAACCTGGTCAAGGAATTAAAAGAGCTCGGCCCCGTGCTGGAGTCGCTCGCCAACGCCGGCCCGGCGCTGACGAGATCGCTGTCCCTGTTGGCCACCTTCCCATTTCCGAACGAAACCTTCGAGAATTTTCAACGTGGTGATTACGCCAACCTGACGGGCATCATCGACCTCACGCTCAGCCGAATCGACCAAGGATTATTAACCGGCACCCGGTGGGAGTGCCATCTGACCGAGCTAGAGCTGCAGTGGGGACGCACCATCGGCCAGTACCCCAGCCCGTGCACCGCAGGCTACCGGAATACCCCGGGTAATCCGCTGACCATCCCGTACCACTCGGACCAGGGGTCCTAGATGAAGCGTCTACACCGCCGAGTCAAAATCCAGCTGGCCGTCTTCAGCGTGATCGCGCTGGTCGCGATGGCGGTGATGTCGCTGCACTTCGTGAAACTGCCGACAATGCTGTTCGGAGTCGGCCGCTACACCGTGAAGGTGGAGCTGCCGGAATCCGGCGGGCTGTATGGCACCGGCAATGTCACCTATCGCGGCACCGAAGTGGGCCAGGTGCAGTCCGTTCGTCTTACCGACAGCGGCGTCGAAGCGGTGCTGTCCCTGAAATCCGGCATCGACATCCCGTCGGATCTCAAAGCCGAGGTGCACAGCCAATCCGCGGTCGGCGAATCGTTCATCGAGTTGTTGCCCCGCAACGGCACCTCGCCGCCGCTCAAGGACGGCGATGTAATTCGGCGGCCCGAGACCTCCGTGCCGCCAAACATCAACGCCCTGCTTAGCGCCGTCAATACTGCTTTGGGGGCAATACCTCACGACAACCTGCAGACCGTCATCAACGAGTCGTACACCGCGGTGGGTGGGCTTGGCCCCGAACTTTCCCGCCTGATTATGGGTTCGTCCAACCTGGCGATCGAGGCACGCAACAATCTCGACCCGCTGGTCGCGCTGATCGACCAAGCGCAGCCGGTGCTGGATTCGCAGACCCACACATCGGATGCGATTGCAGGGTGGGCAGCACACCTGGCCACCGTGACCACAGAATTGCAGACCCACGACGGGGCGGTCGCGGGAACCATAGACCAGGGCGGCCCAGCGTTCGGGGAACTGCGCCAACTGATCGAGCGGGTACAACCCACCTTGCCCATCCTGCTCGCCAACCTCGTCAGCGTCGGACAGGTCGCGCTCACCTATCACAACGACATAGAACAGCTGCTGGTGATATTCCCCGAATCCATCGCCGCCGAACAGGCCGGCATCCTCGCCAACGTGAACACCAAGCAGCCATACCACGGTCAGTATCTGAGCTTCAACCTCAACCTCAACCTGCCGCCGCCGTGCAGTACCGGATTCCTGCCGGCCCAGCAGCAGCGGGTCCCCACTTTCGAGGACTACCCGAACCGGCCGGCCGGCGACCTGTACTGCAGGGTTCCGCAGGACTCGCCGCTCAACGTGCGCGGCGCCCGCAATATCCCCTGTGAAACCGTGCCCGGCAAGCGCTCACCCACCGTCAAGTTGTGCGAGAGCAACGAACAATACGTGCCGCTCAACGACGGCAACAACTGGAAGGGCGACCCCAACGCCACCTATTCGGGCCAGGATATCCCGCAGCTGCCGCCCGGATCGCCCCCGCGAGTCGGGGCCGCGCCCGGACCCGGTCCCGCACCGCTCCCGACTGCCGCCGCTCAGTACGACCCGGCCACCGGCACCTACATCGGACCCGACGGGCATCAGTACACCCAGTCCGATCTGGCCCAAACCGCGCCGAAGGACAA
>JAVROG010000117.1:0-15931 GCA_032162865.1 Mycobacterium sp.
GAATCGAATACGGCGGCGAGAATGCCTTGGTGTCGATGGTCAGTGATCCCGCCGAACCGACGACCCAGGTGTCGACACCGACCCGCACCGACTGGTGTCCGTCGTTGACCTCGATCGCCTCGGCGCCGGCCGCGCGCAACTCGTTGATTACGTCCAGCATCACTTCCGGGGAGATCCCGGGTCCTGGGTCGTCGATCTTGATCGTGACACCGGGCCCGGTGGCTCCCACCGCGCCGGCAAGGATGGACAGCGCGGCCAACCGCGCCTGTGCGCTTTCGATGGCGGCCTGATCGGTGTTGCCCGAGGCCTGCAACCTGTTGAGGGTGTTCTGCAGATCGGCCACTTCGGTGCTCAGCGTTGCCTCGCGTTGCCGCAACGAGTCCAACAACACCAACAGGTCTGCGGGGCGGGCAGTTTCGAGGGAATCGCCGGACTCGTTCTGGCGGACTTGGGTGACGATGGCGACACCCAGGACCAGGCACAGCAACACCGCCAGCATCCCAAACGCCAGGCGGGACCGGCCGCCCCGAAGCATCGCTTTGAACCCTGTTCGGCGCACCGGCCCGATCTCGGGGCGCGGGCGGTCCGACGGCAGTTCGTGACGCCCCCGACGCACCACCGGGTGGGCCGCGGGTTCGTCGATCGCGGGAACGGGTTCAGGGGTGTTCGGGGGGTCCTGGCTCACCCGGGCCCCATTTCAGTCCTCATCTCAGACCTCCTCGGCATCACGCTCCGAACAGCCGGCGTCGCAGCGCGGCGGCATTGCCGAAGATCCGGATTCCCAGCACGACGATGATCGCCGTGGACAACTGGGTGCCTACGCCGAGCTGGTCGCCGACGTAGACGATCAGCGCCGCCACCAAGACGTTGAACACGAACGAGACCACGAAGACCTTCGGGTCGAAGATGCGCTCGAGGTAGGCGCGCAGGCCGCCGAATACCGCATCTAAGGCGGCAACGACGGCGATGGGCAGATACGGCTGGATGACCTCGGGGACGCTGGGATGGAAAATCAAGCCCAGCACGATGCCGATGACAAGCGCCGCGATTCCGATCATCTACTAGGGCCCAATCTCTCCGGCGAACTTGATATCGCGGACGGCTCCGGCGGGCAAAGCCAGACCGTCGCCGACGTTTACGCTCACGCCGACGCCGTAAGAAACCTCCAGCAGCCGGAGCCGGCGTAACCCCGGACTTCGGTCGAAGGCGTCCCGCATCGCGTGCGACGGTCCGATGGCCAGGATGGTGTACGGACTGGTGGTGGGGTTGTTGTCGACCAGAATGGCTCCCCCGGCTTGACGGATGGTGACGTTGGGCCCAATCCGGGCGCCGTCGACCGAGATTGCCTCGGCGCCACTGGCCCATAGCGAATTGACCACGAGTTGCAGGTCACGGTCGAGGATGATCTGTCGGCTGCCACTCACCCGCTGCTTGGACGCATCCGAGAGATTCGGACTCGCGCCGGGGTCGGTCACGGTTACCGTCACGCCAGGGCCGGTCACCGCTGTGCTGGCCGCTGCCAGGCTGAGTGCGTCGAGGCGGTTCAGCAGTCGCTGACCCGCCGCGTCGTCGGCCAATGCGAGGCGCTGCACCTGGTCGACCTTCGCCGACAGCGCGCTGCGCTGCTGGGCCAGTCTGGTGGCGGCGGATTGGGTCAACCGCACATTGGTGGCCAGCAGCTGCTGTGCAGTCCGCACCCCAGGAGCAACCGAGCGAGCCTGCGCGACTGCGGCGGCAAACACGGCGGCGATCAGCGTCGCGGCCAGCGCCTGCCACATCCAGCCGAAGGCCCGGGCACGGCCGCCCTCGGGTTGACCCATTTCTTCACGGCGTTCCCGCTCGGCGGCCGCCGCGGCGTATCCGGGGTCCAGGTGTTCGGACAGCAGTGCGCGCAACAGTGACGGCACCGGAAGGTGTTTCGGCCGCGCCGCCACGTGGGCGCTGTAGCCGGCGTTGGGGTCGTAGCCACCGAGCAGCCGATCCGGATCAGTCATATTCACCTGCTTTGGGCGGGCCGGGATGCGGGTGGCGCTCGACCTTGGGCATCCGCCGCATCACCAGGACCATCTGCACCATGTAAAGCGCGAATGCCCACAGGTACATGTACAAGCCCCAGAGCAAAAACGCCCACCCGCACGCTCCCACGATGCGGCTCCACAGCGCATCAAATTGCCCCAACAGGACCAGCGGGAAGCCCGACATCAGCGCGAAGGTGGCGGCTTTGCCCACGTAGGAAACTGGTAGTGCGGAGAGTCCGCGGCTCCACAACAGCGGGAGTGTCCCGGCCAGGGCCGCATCGCGGGCCAGCAGCGTGAGCACGAACCACCAGGGGGCGATCCCGCCGAGCGCAAAGATGATCGGCACGGTGATCATGTACAGGCGGTCGACCGCTGGGTCCAGCAGCATGCCCAGCCGCGACGACTGATTCAGAACCCGGGCGATCTTGCCGTCTGCCCAGTCGGAGAAGCCGCTGAACATCAGGATGGCCACGGCCCAGCTGTGGGTATGCGTGACCAGCATCAGGTAGACGAAGACCGGGATGAGTGCCAGGCGGACGACGCTCAGCAGGTTGGGCAACGTCAGCACCCGATTCTGCGCGAGCACTGGCTCCATGAGCCGTGACATTAGCCCGGCGACGATGCGGTCCGCACGGCGGACCGGTGAGGAGTGGGCCGTCCGATCGAGCCCGGCGACGATGCGGTCCGCACAGCGGAGGGTGCTGTCGCGGGCGTGACGCTACGGCAGATTTTGACGCCGATTTGACCGTCTCAGGCTCGGCGACCAGGACTCAACGGAAGACGCCGGGCAGGCTCAGCGTTGACAGCGTGTCGTCGGACAACGGGTTGTCGTTGACCATGTAGGTCCACGTCGATGTCGGTCGGGCGAGCTTGGACAGATCCAGCCCCGGCTCGTCCTCGAGGATGTTCGCAGTTTCGAAGGTCTGTTGAGCCGCCTCGATCGCGTCCGCGGCCAGCGATGCGAACGCGTCCACCGCCATCCGGTGAAACTCGTCGAGTGGGTTCTGCCGGCCCAGCGCGCGCAAGTGGATGCTCTCGCGGATGTCGGCCAAATATTCGAGGTGATCGGCCCAGCCGCGGTCTAGGTGATACAGCATGATCAGGCGGCAGATCTTTTCCAGCCGCGGCTCCGCAGCGTCCGTTGCCGAATCCTCGGAAGTTTCCTCGGAAAGGTTCTCGGCGAGCTCCTTGTACCGCTTCGGCGCCAGTTCTTCGAGTTCCTCGCGCGCTGACGGGGTTCGCAGCAAGGTGTCGCGCCGTTCCACGATGATGGCGCGTTGCTGGGCGATCAATTGGTTGTAGCGCCAGGTGTTGGCGTGCACGTCCAGCAGCCGGCCCTCCGCGACACGCTGAGCATGATCGAGCAGGCCGCTGGACTTGGGACTGACGATGCGGCCGTCCTCGTCGGTTTCGGTGGGCAGCTTGTTGTTATCGAGGTTGGCCGAAACGACGTCGTCTTCCCAACTCGAGAAGAACACCGACGACCCCGGGTCCCCCTGCCGTCCCGCGCGGCCGCGCAATTGGTTGTCCAGCCGTTCGGTGTGGTGTCGGCCGGTGCCAACGACGTGCAGCCCGCCCAGTTCGGCGACCCGGTCGTGGTCGGACTCGTCGGAGCCACCCAGCCGGATATCGGTGCCGCGCCCGGCCATCTGCGTCGATACCGTGACTGAGCTGTACGTGCCCGCCTCGGCGATCACCTGCGCCTCTTCGGCGTCGTTCTTCGCGTTCAGCAGCACCGCGGGAACATTGCGCCGCGTCAGACGCTCGTGCAGATCCTCGGATTCGGCGACGTCGCGGGTTCCGATGAGAACCGGCTGCCCGGTTTCGTGCACCTCGGCGATGTGCTCGACGAGGGCGTCGTTCTTGGCGGCGGCGGTGATGTAGACCCGGTCGGTCTCATCTTCGCGGATGTTGGGGGTATTGGGCGGTATCGGCGACACACCCAGCTTGTAGAACTGCCGCAACTGCTCGCCGGCGGCCAGCGCGGTGCCGGTCATGCCGCACACGGTCGTGTAGCGGTTGATCAGCGCCTGCACAGTGATGGTGTCGAGCACCTCGCCCGTTTCCGTGGTCTCGATGCCTTCTTTCGCCTCGACCGCGGCTTGCAGGCCGTCCGGCCAGCGCTGCAGTTGTGCGATTCGGCCGCGCGAGGAGTTGATCAGATGCACGGCGTCGTCGCGGACGATGTAATGCACGTCGCGGTGCAACAGCACGTGCGCATGCAGGGCGACGTTCACCTCGGTCAGCGTGGTGACGACATGTTCTTCCGAATAGAGATCGATGCCGCCCAGCGCCTTTTCGACTTTGCGGGCGCCGGTTTCGGTCAAGTGCACATTGCGGCTGTCGGAATCGGTGTCGTAGTCCTTTTCCGCGGTCAGCTCACCGACCAGCTTGATGATCTCCAGCCGCGGCGTCTCCCGGTGGCTGGTGCCGGCCAGAACCAACGGCACCAGCGCTTCATCGACCAGCACTGAGTCCGCTTCGTCGATGAGGGCGACATCCGGGTTGGGTGAGACCAGGTCGTCGACATCGGTGACCAGCTGGTCGCGCAGTACGTCGAATCCGATCTCGTTGACCGAGGCATAAGTGACGTCGCAGTCGTAAGCCGCCCTGCGGTCCGCGCTTGATGATTCCGCGGTGATCCAGCCGACCGTTAGCCCAAGTGCCTCGATCAGCGGGCCCATCCACTCGGCGTCGCGACGGGCCAGATAATCGTTGATGGTCACGACGTGCACGTGCCGGCCGGCCAGCGCATATCCCGCGGCCGCAATCGCCCCGGCCAGCGTCTTGCCCTCACCGGTGGCCATCTCGATCACATCGCCGGCCAGCATGCGCAGGGCCCCCAACAGCTGCACATCGAAGGGGCGAAGCCCGGTGGCCCGCTCACCCGCCTCCCGGGCAATCGCGAGGAACTGCGGAATGTCCGACGAGTCCGCGAGGTCGTCCAGGTTGAGCAGGCCAGCCGCCTTGCGCAGCTTCTCATCGCTGAGATCGGCGGCTTCCTTGTCGTACTCGTCCGACGCCGTGACGTCCGCCATGGAGCGGTTGCGGTTCTTTTCCGTCGTGGCACCCAGCAGGCGCCAGAATCGGCCACTCAGCCGGCCGGGTTGAGAGCGGATGGTCTTTGGCACAGCCCAACGGTACGCGACCCTGCTCAGGCCAGATTGGATCGGCGCGGATAGGCGACGTCGGGGTCGGTGAGGACGTTGACGACGGCAGGCAGGCCGCTTGCGAAGGCACGTTCGAGCGCCGGGCGAAGCTCGGCGGGCGCCGACACCAGCTCGCCATGACCGCCCAGGGCCCGCGCCACCTCGTCGTAGCGGGTGCCGGGGCGCAGCTCAGCCACCACGGAATAGCCGTACAACGCCTCCATCGGGTGCTTTTCCAAGCCCCAGATGCCGTTGTTGCCCACCACCGACACCACCGGGACCTGGTGGCGAACCAGGGTGTCCCATTCCATCCCGCTGAACCCGAATGCGCCGTCGCCCTGCAGGAGTACAACCTGTCGCTCCGGATAGGCCAACTTGGCCGCCAATGCGTAGCCGGGCCCCGAACCAAGGCAGCCGAAGGGACCGCTGTCCAGCCAGCAGCCGGGCTGATAGCTGTCGATTACCCGGCCGGCGTAGGACCCGAAGTCTCCGGCATCGATGACGACGACGGCGTCCCGATCGAGCAGCGGAGCGAGTTCGCCGTACACCCGCATCGGATGCAGCGGAATCCGATCCTCGGCGAGTTCGGTCTTTTCCAAATCACGCCCGGCGGTCTCGACCGTGCGTAAGTCATCGATCCACGCCTGGTGGTCGCTCGCACCGGATCCGGCGAGCGCCGACAAGGTCGCGCTCAGATCGCCGTAGAGCTCGGCGACGACCGGCCGCGGGTGGGCGCGCTCGGGTTTGGCGCGGTCGGCCACCACGAGCTGTGTCTGCGCACCGAACACCCCGCCGAAGCCCAGCCGGAAATCCATCGGCACGCCGATAACCAGTGCGACGTCGGCCTCCTTCAATGCTTTCGAACGCGCTCGGGAGAAGGCCAATTCGTGGTCTGCGGGCACCACACCACGTGCCATCCCGTTCATCAGCACCGGGATGCGCAGCCGCTCGGCCAGATGCAGCAACGCGGTCTCCCCCCGGCCCCACCAGACATTGGTGCCGGCCATGATCGCCGGCCGCTGCGCCTTGGCCAGCAGGCCAGCCACAAGATCCAGCGCGTCGCCATCCGCGGGCGGGGTCGCAGGGAGGTCGCTGAGTGCACCGGGCCGCTCACTGACATCCGGGTCGTCTGACATGGAAAACACGTGATCCATCGGGAAGTCGACAAAGCCCACACCCGAGGGGGCGCCCACCGCGGCCTGCAGTGCCTGGTCGACGAGTCGGCCCGCGTCATCGGCCGACTGTGCGGTAGCGGCGAAGCGGGTCAACGGCGCGACGAACGGCACGTGGTCGATCTCCTGCAGCGAGCCCATCCCCCAGCGTGCCGCCGGTGCCCGCCCCCCGAGCACTACCAGCGGCGACTGGTTCTGCTGTGCGGCGGCCATCGCGCTCATCCCGTTGGTGATGCCCGGGCCCGCCGTCAACGCCGCCACCCCTGGCACCCGGGTCACCTTGGACCAGCCCTCGGCGGCGAAGGTCGCGGTCTGCTCGTGGCGGGTGTCGATCAGCCGCACGCCCTCGTCGCGACAGCCGTCATAGATGGAAAACAGGTGGCCACCGGACAGCGTGAAAATCGTGTCGATGCCGCTGGCCTTGAGCCGACGGGCGATGAGCCGGCCGGCGTGAACGGTCTGGGCGGGGGCAGCTTCGGTGGTCATACCCGGAGCCTATCGACCCGCTTCGGGTACGTTCGCCGAAGGATTTCCGTTGCCTAGCCGCCGGAACGCCCTCGACTGCGAGGAGACAACGACCTTGGACCCGGAACCGTTCAAGCCGAAGATCGACTGGTCGCAAGCGCTTCCGGATTCGCTGCGTTGGCTCGCCATAGCGTGGGTCATCAGCGCCGTCTGTCTGCTGTTGGCGCTGATCTTGATCAGGTTTCTCACCCCGTGGGGCCGTCAATTCTGGCGGATCACCCGCGGCTACTTCCTTGGACGCGAGAGTGTCCGGGTGTGGCTGATGCTGGGCCTCCTGCTGCTGTCGGTGCTGATGTCAGTGCGCTTGGACGTGTTGTTCAGCTACTTCACCAACGACATGTACAGCTCCGTCCAGACAGCCGTCGAGGGCATGGCCGCGCACGACCGCGTCGTCAAACAATCTGGGGTTCATGGGTTTTACGTTTCGATGCTTATTTTCAGCGTGTTGGCGGTGGTGTTCATCGCTCGGTATCTCGTCGATATTTATCTGCTGCAGCGGTTCCTCATTTCGTGGCGCGTGTGGCTGACCGGCCACCTCACCGATGACTGGCTCGATGGCAAGGCCTATTACCGAGACCTGTTCATCGACAACACAATCGACAACCCCGACCAGCGAATTCAGCAGGACATCGACATCTTCACCGCCGCCAATACTGCTGGCACCCCGAACATGCCGGCCAACGGGACCACCCAAACGTTGCTGTTCGGCGCCGTCAATGCGGTCGCGTCCGTGGTCTCTTTCACCGCGATCCTGTGGAACCTGTCCGGAGGATTCGATGCATTCGGGCTTGTCATCCCCCGTGCAATGTTCTGGACCGTTCTGGTCTATGTGCTGATTGCCACGGTGGTCGCGGTCTGGCTGGGCCGACCGCTGATCGCACTCAGCTTCAACAACGAGAAACTCAACGCCGCCTTCCGGTACGCGCTGGTGCGCCTGCGGGATGCCGCGGAGGCTGTGGGCTTCTACCGCGGTGAGCGGGCGGAACGTGCTCAACTGTGGCGGCGCTTCACCCCGATCATCGACAACTACCGCAAATTCGTTCGCCGGTCCATCATCTTCAACGGCTGGAATTGGTCGATGTCGCAAATCATCGTTCCGTTGCCGTGGCTGATCCAAGCCCCACGCCTCTTCAACAGCCAGATCAAGTTCGGCGACGTGACCCAGACGGCGGCCGCATTCGGCCGAATTTCCGACTCGCTGTCGTTCTTCCGTAGTCATTACGATGCCTTCGCATATTTGCGGGCGGCAATCATCCGCTTGCATGGACTGGTCGATGCCAATGAGCGCGGGCGTGCGCTGCCGGCGGTGCTGGCCACATCCAGTCAGGACGGCTCGGTTGAGATTGAGAACGTCGAAGTTCGCAAGCCCGACGGCGACCGCCTGGTCGACCCACTTGACATTCGGCTCGAAGCCGGCCATTCGCTGGTGATCACGGGGAGCTCGGGCGCGGGCAAGACGACTCTGTTGCGCAGTCTCGCCGAATTGTGGCCCTACGCATCCGGGACGCTGCGCCGACCGGGTGGCGAGAACGAGACGATGTTCCTGTCGCAGTTGCCGTATGTGCCGTTGGGGACGCTGCGCGCCGTGGCGTGCTATCCGAACTCGCCGGACGATGTCTCGGACGCGGAGTTGCATGAGGTCATGACCCAGGTGGCGCTCGCCCCGCATATCGCCCGACTTGACGAAGAGCACGATTGGGCAAAAGTGCTCTCGCCCGGTGAGCAACAGCGGGTCGCCTTCGCGCGAGTCTTGCTCACCAAACCGAAGGCCGTCTTCCTCGACGAGTCGACCTCGGCGCTCGACCCGGGGTTGGAATATGCGCTGTATCAGTTGGTGCGCAGTGAGCTACCGGACTGCGTCGTGGTCAGCGTGAGTCACCGACCCACGGTCGAACAGCATCACGACCGTCAGCTCGAACTTCTTGGTGGGGGGCAATGGCGGCTGGGGCCGGTCGACAAACAGCCCGCCGGGGTCTAGCGCGCCTGCGCTCCCGCTGCCGCGTGCGCTCCGGCGCTGGGCCTTAGTGCGCCTTCGCTCCCGCTGCCGCGTGCGCTCCGGCGCGGCGGCCGAAGAAAGACCCCTCACCCAGTTGCGTCCCGCTGGCATATCCCTTGCCGTCCTGGGCGATGTTGGATGCGGAAGCGCCGGCGGCGTATAAACCAGCCACCACCGAACCATCCGCGCGCAGCACTTCGCCGTCCACCGATACGGCCAAGCCGCCCATGGTGAATCCGGAGTACATCGCCCGGCCCAGCGACAGATCGAACACCGCCCAGGGTCCTTTGACTTGTGGCGCAACGTATTCCGGTTGCTTGTGGAAGTCCGGATCCTCGCCCTTTGCGGCGAACTCGTTGTACCGCTCCAGCGTTGCTGCCAAGTTTCCCGCTGGGATTCCCAAGGCGGTCTCCAGCTCGTCGATCGTCTCGTAGCCGTCGAGGAACCGGATCAGCGGCATTTCGGGCATCTGCATGTGATCTTCGTCGACGATCAGGTATGCGGTCTGCTCCGGCTGTTCCAGCACGAAGGCCGAGGTCCGCGAGTGGTAGGAGTCCTCGGCCACAAAGCGCTTGCCGTCCTTATTGACGACCACTCCGGTCAGCAGC
This sequence comes from Mycobacterium sp., assembly GCA_032162865.1. GTDB lineage: Bacteria > Actinomycetota > Actinomycetes > Mycobacteriales > Mycobacteriaceae > Mycobacterium. The sequence goes on from JAVROG010000117.1 coordinate 9,469, forward strand.
ACCGCCGGCGGGTAGGCGGCCGCGGTGATGAACAGCTCGTCCATGTTCTTGGTGGCGCCACCGGCCGAGACGCCCATCCGGATGCCCCGTCCGTCGTCATTCGGGTTGCCCAGGATGTAGGGCGCCACCAGGCCATGGTGTTTGGTACGGCGCTGTTGGCCCAGCGCTGGGGTGTGCTCGGCGACCATGTCCGGGTTCATCACGAAACCACCGGCGGCGATGACGACTGCCTTGGCTCTGATTGCGCCGGTGTCGGCGAAGTGCTTCCATGCAACGCCGACCACCGCACCGCCGTCGTCCACGATCAGGTTGGTCGCCCCGGTCTCGTAGCGAATCTGTATCGCGAGTTCGTCGGCGCGTTTGACAAGCAGGTCCACCACCATGGCTGCGCCGCCCAACTCGCCGGGCACCGGCACCGAATGTCCGCGCGGCGCCGGCTCTGCCTGCTCACAGAAGGGCCATACCTTCTCGTTGCCGGTGTAGCTCAGGCCCTCGGTGCCCGGAGGGACGACCACTTTCCCGGGGTAAAAGCTGCGTTCGAACTCAAAGCCCAACGCCTCCAGCCAGTTGAAGTGTTCGACGCTGTCGTCGCAGTAGGCGCGGATTTTGTCGAGTTCGGGCTCACGCGAGACCGCGACCAGGTACTTGTACATCTCCTCGGGCGAATCGGGATGACCGGTCGCCTCCTGGACAGCCGTCCCGCCGCCCAGGTAGAAGTGGCCTCCCGCCATCGAGGTGGTTCCGCCCGCCGCGGCGGCGCGTTCGAGCACCAGTACCCGCGCGCCCGCGGCGGCTGCCGTGACCGCCGCGCAGCCGCCGGCGATACCGAAACCGATGACCAGCACGTCGACCTCGTCCGACCAGGACTCGACTGTGTCCGCATTGACCGTCACTGGGATGTCGGTACTCACCGCTTGCTCCTATTCGATCCTTCTTGTTCCTGCTTGATGTATTCGTAGAACGCTCTGATCTCGGGTGACAGGTACGCAATCTCCAAGAACGGCACTCCCGCGTGTGGCGCTGACACGTAAGCGAATTGGAGTCCGCCGGGCATCACGCCCTGCTGCACCACCGGCGCGCCATGGCTGGCGGCGTCGTCGAGTGCGGCCTGGAATTGTTCAGGGCTTTGGGCCTCCACGCAGATGTGGTGCAAGCCCGGTCCATGGTCGCGCAAAAACTCACTATAGATGTTCTCCCCGTGGACCGGTGCAATCAGCTCGAACTGCATGTCACCGAGGTAGCTCAGCGAAATGCCCGCGACGAAGTCGGCCGGCGCGCCGCGATAGGTGCAGGTATCGGGAGCGAAGTGCACGTCGGGTATCCGCACCCACTTCCGGACACCTAAAAGGCCGGTGAGAGCCGTTTCGGTGGCGTCGAGGTCTGGCGTTACCCAGGCGATCTGGATGGGTGACTGAACGAGAAGGTTCATCGCCTCGCAGAATATCCCAGCCGCACGGGTCGGCAGAAGGGCCCACACGGACCCGGAAAAACTTTGCCGTGACCAGCCGCACATCGATCGGGAGGCCTAGGTGAACACGTTCTAATTCGGGTTCACTCCGCACCGGGCGATGGGCGCTGACCCAGCATCCCCACCAGCAGTCGGACCTGAGTGTCGAACACGCTGCGGGGGTCGGTCAACGTGTCGGCGCCGTACTGTCCGAAGACCTCCAGGCTGATAGCGCCCAGCACGCTTGCCCAGAGCAGGAAACACTTAGCCATGACGCTGTCGTCACCGGGAAAGCCGAAATCGTGTCGAATCCGTTCGAAGTCCGACGACGTCGGCTGCGACGCAGCGTCACTGGTCAGCATGATGTCGCCGGTGGTGATTCCCGCCGCGAGGGCGTCGAATAAGTCCGCGACCACGCGAGTGCCGACCCCGATGGTGCGATCCGCAGGTGCGTGGTACCCGGGCACCGGGCTGCCATAGAGCAGCGCCCACTGAGCAGGGTGCGCGACTGCCCATTCTCGCACCGCGTGTGTGATGGTGAGGACGTCATCACTCCACACGTCGGTGGCGGTGTTGTCGCGGGCTTTTTTCACGCTGTCGGCCAGCTCCGAGTAGGCATCCACGACCAGCAAGGTCAACAGCTCGTCTCGGCTGGCTACATACCGGTAGACAGCCGAGGAGACCATGCCAAGCTCCCGGGCAATCGCGCGCAACGACAATCCGGCTGCACCGTGATCCGCCAAGTGGCGACGGCCAAGTTCAACGATCTTCGCCTCGATCTGCTCCCGCGAATCCTGCCGGCTGCCCACGCGGCCAAGTCTGACACGACCGAGATCACCGCTCTTGCTTTTCGGTCACGGTTGTGGCACGGTAATCGCTAACGAGAGCACCGCTCTCGCAACTTTGGAGGCGGCATGACCACGCAGTATCAGGAACCTAATCGACTAGAGCGGGCGGGAAACACCGTCATCCGGTGGCTCGCTGAACTGGGAATCAGCATTGCCGGCACCAGGGCGCTGCATGTCCGAGGACGCAAGACCGGGAAGCCACGCAGCGTGGTGATCAACCTGCTCACCGTGGATGGCGTGGACTATGTCGTCTCACCGCGCGGCAACACGCAATGGGCGCGCAACGTGCGAGCGGCGGGCGTCGTCGAGACAGGCCCACGCTGGCGACGCCGACGCGCCACAGTCAGCGAGGTTGTCGACGACGCCAAGCCCGAGATCCTCAGGCGCTATCTGGCTCGGTGGTACTGGCAGGTCAAGGACTATGTGGGCGGTTTGACTCCGGAATCCGGTGACGACGAGCTGCGTGCGGTGGGCGCCCAGATCCCGGTATTTGCCTTGGCAAACTGAGCGGCACTGACGACAGCCAACCGGTACTAGCTGGGGTTCACTCCGCCGTCCTCGCGCATCTGCTGCGAGGCGGACTGCCAGGACACCGCCGCGGGCAGGGATCCCCAGACGCTGTTGAAGATTCCGACGATCTGACCGGACGAAGCGAGGTAGACCGGTCCGCCGGAGTCACCCTGCTGCGTCTGAACACCGTTGGTCATGGTGAACCACCCGTTGTTGACGCTCTCGACTGTCCCGCAGGTCTCACCGGTGGTGATGCCGAAGTGGCAGACGCTTTGGCCCAGTGCCGGTGCGCCAGCGCCGGAGCGCAACGGACGTCCGCCCGGCAAGACGTCGCTCGCAGTGACGCCTTCGGCCAGCGCAATCGCCTCGTAGTCGGCGATCAACTGGTCGGTGGCCACGGTCGACCCGGTGGGTGTGTTGTCCCGGAACGTCGTCATGCGGCCGATGACGTTGTTGTCTTTGTCGTAAACCATGCCTGAACCCCGGCAGTGGCCGGCCGTGAATGCCATTCGCGACCGGGTGTCGACGAAGCCCAGCGTGCACACATGCTCGGCCTGGTGGATTTCCATGCCGGGATAAACCGACGCCGGATCGGCGTGGGCGGTCGCCGGGGTTAGTCCGAAGGCCAACGCCGCGAGGATCACCGGTGCGATCGTTGCGCGCAATGCCAGACGGCCCACGATGGCCTCCCTCCGTCGTGATCAATAAAGCGCCGTGCGGTAACGGCGTTATAACAACTTCAACACTAAAGCTTTCGCTCCGCAGGTTGGCAGCGTTACCGAGACGTGGCCAGCGGGGCATTTTCATCGTTGTGCGCGATCTCGCTCGGCCTCCACCCCGGCGGTCCGAAAACGTAACCAAGCCGATCGCGTAGCCGCGTTGCCGAGCGCCAGTCGCGCGCAATGGACACGTATTCGCGCGTCTGCAGTTTCCAGATGTTGAACGTGTCGACCTGCTTGGTCAGCCCGTAATGCGGCCGGAACAGCTCCTTCTGGAAGCTGCCGAAGATGCGGTCCCAGATGATGAAGATGCCGCCATAGTTTTTGTCCAAATACAGCTGGTCCATGCCGTGGTGCACCCGGTGATGTGACGGGGTGTTGAAGATGAACTCAAACCACCGCGGCATCTTGTCGACGCGCTCGGTATGCACCCAGAACTGGTAGATCAGGTTCAGCGACCAGCTGAAGAAGATCAGCCACGGCGGAAGTCCCAACAGGGGCAGCGGGATCCACATCAGGATCTCGCCGCTGTTGTTCCACTTTTGGCGCAACGCGGTGGCGAAGTTGAAGTATTGGCTTGAGTGATGAGCCTGATGGGTAGCCCAGATGAGCCGGATGCGGTGGGCGACACGGTGATAGATGTAATAGAGCAGGTCTACGCCGAGAATGGCGACGACCCAGGTGTACCACTTGGTCGCAGGGAGGTGCCACGGAGCCAGGTAGACGTAAATTGCGGCATACCCGAACAGAGCCAGAGTCTTCCAGGCAGCTGTGGTGGCTATCGATACCAAGCCCATCGAGATGCTCGCCATGGAATCGCGGGTCAGGTAAGCACCCGACGATGGTCTGGGCTCCGGCGAAGCAGTCGAAGCGGCGGCCAGATCAAACTTCTCCAGCTTGCGGGCCGCAGTCCACTCCAGAATCAACAGCAACAGGAAGAAGGGAATGGCGAACAGCACCGGATCCCGCATCTCCGCCGGCAGCCCCGCGAAGAAGCCTGTCAGAGCACTCACATTGGACAGACTACTGATAAGCGGCTCCGCTCGCGCCGGGTTATGCCACGGTAGACACTGGTGAGAGCAATGCGACGCCCGATCCCCAAACCGCACGTGACTCAGCGGTTGCTGCGTGCCTCCGGCGTGCGGAATCGGCTTTTCCCACCGGCGAAGCTGGCGAGCTGGGCTGCGAACCCCCGCCCGCCCTACGCCGGGCTCCCGTCCAAGCTGGTGCTGAAGAAAATCGACGTAGTTCGTGAAGACCTCAACGGTCGGCCGGTCTATCACGTCAGCCCTCGTCACATCGCTTCCGGCGAACTGACCGGTCATCTGCTCTACCTGCACGGCGGCGCGTACGTGCTGGATCTGCTCCCTCATTTCCATTGGCCCGCCATCGCCAGGCTGGCCCACCTGCTGCGTCGCACGATCACGGTGCCGATCTACCCGGTCGCCCCCGAGCACACCTACCGCGAGGTGTTTCCGTTCCTGCTGCAGGTCTACCGGCGCATCCTGGAAACCCGGGATCCGAGTTCGGTTGCCTTCATGGGCGATTCAGCGGGTGGCGGCATGGCGTTCGCGATGTGTCATGCAGTGCGCGACGCCGGATTGCCGCAACCGAGTGACGCGCTGCTGCTGTCTCCCTGGATGCACCTCGGACTGCCGGACCCGGGCGTGCGAGACGTGGCCAAGATCGACCCGTTCCTCAACCTCGATGATTTGCGCGCCGCGGGCATTCGGTACGCCGGCGGCGATCCGCTGGACACTCCCCTGCTCAGCCCGAGCGTGGGTGCGCTGGACGGATTGCCGCGGCTGACGGTATTCACCGGCACTCACGATGTGCTCAACCCGGATGCCCGGGCCTTCTACCAGCGCGCGACGTCCGAAGGCCTCGAGATCGGGTGGTATGAACTCGAGGGCGGCATGCATACCTGGATGCTGATGCCCGGTCACAAGGCGAAGGTAACGCTGGACCAGATCCGTCAGGTGCTGGCCGGTTGACGCGGGTGCTGGTGATCGGCTCCGGTTTCGCGGGGCTGTGGACGGCGTTGGGCGCTGTTCGGCGACTTGACGAATTAGGCGTCCCACCGGCAACGGTCGATATCACGGTGCTGAGTCCGCAACCCTTCCATGACATCCGGGTCCGCAACTACGAGGCTGACCTGAGTGCGTGCCGCATCCCGCTCTCCGACGTGCTCGACCCCGTCGGCATCACGCATCTCACCGCCGAGGTGACCACGATCGACCCTGATGCGCGCAGTGTCACCACTTCGACCGGTGCGACACATGGTTACGACCGACTGGTCTTGGCGGCGGGCAGTCGCGTGTGCAAACCCGACCTCCCCGGCCTGCGCGAATTCGGTTTCGACGTCGACACCTACGACGGTGCGATGCGGCTGCAGCACCATCTCCAGCGCCTCCCGGAGGGGCCGCCAACTCCCGCGGCAGCTACCGCTGTGGTGGTGGGAGCGGGCCTGACGGGGGTCGAAACGGCCTGCGAGCTTCCGGACCGGATGCGCGCGCTGGGCGTTACTCCCCGGGTGGTGCTCGTCGACCACAACCCCCTGGTGGGCTCCGATATGGGCGCCTCGGCGCGGCCGGTGATCGAAAAAGCGTTGTCGGACAACAGTGTTGAGGTAAGGACGGGAGTGGGTGTGACCGCGGTCAGCCCAGATCGGGTGTCGCTGTCATCGGGTGAGCAACTGGATGCTGCCACGTTGGTGTGGTGCGCTGGCATGCGGGCCAGCGGCCTGACCGAGCAGCTGCCGGTGACCCGTGACCGGCTGGGTCGCGTCGCGGTCGACGATTACCTGCGCGTGATCGGGGTGCCGTCAGTGTTCGCCGCCGGCGCCGGCGCCGCGGCCCGGATGGATGACGAGCATCTGTCGGTCATGTCGTGTCAGCATGGGCGACCGATGGGCCGCTACGCGGGTTACAACGTGATCA
>JAVROG010000118.1:0-16094 GCA_032162865.1 Mycobacterium sp.
TCAATGGGCAAGGACAGCACCCCGACGAACAACGGCATCTACACGGTCGGCGGGCGGTTCAAGCACATCATCATGGACTCGTCGACCTACGGCGTACCGGTCAACTCGCCTAACGGATATCGCACGGACGTCGACTGGGCGACGCAGATCAGCTACAGCGGCATCTTCGTGCACTCCGCGCCGTGGTCGGTGGGCGCCCAGGGGCACTCCAACACCAGCCACGGCTGTCTGAACGTAAGTCCGAGCAATGCCGTGTGGTTCTACGACCACATCAAGCGCGGCGACGTCGTCGAGGTCGTGAACACGGTGGGAGGCACCTTGCCGGGCACCGAAGGTCTCGGCGACTGGAACATCCCCTGGGATCAATGGCGCGCCGGTAACGCTACGGCGGGTTCGTAACCCGCTCGTCTGGTTGGCTTCAACTCCAAGCACCGATCCCGGCTGCTCCTTGGGGCCTGAGGCGGTAGCGTCGGCCATATGCCTGTCGGAGAAATCCTAGAAGTCGGCACGAACTACTGCCTGAATTGCCGCGTTGACGCGCAGTATCAAATCATTGATATGACCGGCAACGGCGACCGAATGGACCGGCAGTGGCTCTGCCCCGGGAATCACCGGGATACCCATGTGCAGGATGAATATCCGCAGTACACGTGGGACAGTCGGCGCAAGCGTTTGAAAGAGGATTTTTTCAAAAATGACAAGTGAGGTCAGCGGGCGAGAGGGTCCTCTGACCAGTGGGGTTAGCGTTTGCTGTAGGTGCTAGTTTGTAGACCAATCGATTGTCCGACTGGCCTTGCGAAAAGGATGTTCAACTCCGGGATCGCGACCGCGGTGCGCACTGCCTTGGTGGCCGCTTGCGTTGGTACAGCCAGCATTTCGTTGGTATCGGGGTGTGGCCCGGCGCCACCATCGGTGCGCGCGGCGACCTCGTTACCTGGGTCACCGGCCTCCGCGATTGGCAGCACACCCGGCAATGCTCCGGCGACGACGAGGACGAGCGCCAGCGGCGTGTACGGCGACCCGGACGCTGCCGCCAAGTATTGGCAGCAGCAGTCGCTCGAGGACAACTGCGGGCTGGCTTCGGTGGCCGACGTGGTCGGTGAAGTCACCGGCCACGCTCCGACGGAGCGCCAGATCATCAAGTTGGCGCAAAACACTCCATCGTCGATCCGCAACGGTCCGATTTATCTCCCGACCGGCGACCCAGGACACGAAGGCGACAACGGTGGCATTGGAAAGGTGTCTCTACCTGGGATGAGTGACGGGACTCGAACCCGGCGACTATTTGTCGCTTTTCCCACGTGAAGTACCACGTTTTCTCAGTTTGGCTAAGGCGTGGTGGAGCTTGTCTGCTTCGTCAAAGGTCAGGATGAATGGTTCGCTCGCATCGTGGGGCTTTTCATCGGTCCACCGTGGTAGCAACTCTATGTAATCCTCAACTTTATCGAGTTTGCATCTGATCACAGCGTTTTCGATCTCTATGTGTTTTTTCATCGGATACCGCCTACGGGCTGCGCCGGCTGAAGGAGTGACTCGCGGTCGATCCGAATGAGCCGTGATGCGATCCTGTGAGCCTTGAGTAAGCCCCCCAGCCGCGCGCTTGCCTGTTGGATGGGTGGCTGTCGGGGTAGGTCCCTCGGCGGGGTCTCTTGTCTGGGCATGGCTCAATTCTGCCGACCCCTGCTACATCCCGCCGCGAACAAATTTGGGCGTTAGCGTTGCAATAAGGTTGCAGAACACCCATCCGTGAAAAGTCGGAGGGCGAAAACGCCCTCCGACCTACATGGGGTGAGTGACGGGACTCGAACCCGCGACATTCAGGATCACAACCTGACGCTCTACCAACTGAACTACACCCACCATGGCCACCGGCCGGCCCCTACGGAGCTAACGAGCGGCGACTGTCGATATTAACCGCTCGGATGCTCGTCGGCCGAATCGATTGTCTCCGGTGCGTCCGTTTCGCCTTGAAGATCGGCGACCACGGCGGCGATTTCGCTGGTAGAGGGCCCCGGCAGCGGTATGAACACGGTCCGGCGGTAGTACTTCAGTTCCCGGATGGACTCGTGGATATCGGCCAGTGCGCGGTGTGCCAGCCCTTTGGGCGGCTGCCCGAAATAGATGCGCGGGAACCAGCGCCGGCTAAGTTCCTTGATCGAGCTGACGTCGATCATCCGGTAGTGCAGGAACGAGTCCAGGGTCGGCATGTCGCGGGCGATGAAGGAACGGTCGGTGGCGATGGAGTTACCCGCCAGCGGCGCCGTCTTGGGCGCTTTGACGTGCTTGCTGATGTATTCGAGCACCATCGCTTCGGCGGTGGCGACGTCGACGGTGGACGCCCTGACCTCGTTGGTCAGCCCCGATCGGGCGTGCATCTGGGCGACGACGTCGATCATCGACGACAGCGCGGCTTCCTCGGCATGGATCACCACGTCTATCCCGTCGCCCAGGATATTCAGTTCGGCGTCAGTGACCAGGGCGGCGATCTCGATCAGCTTGTCCGAACCCAGATCCAGCCCGGTCATCTCGCAATCGATCCACACCAATTCGTCACGCACACGGCTCACATTAAGCGAACCTGCTGCATCGCGTTCGCTCTGACCCTGCCAGCCCCTCACAAGTATGGTGAGGCTTTGCCGTACTGCGCAGGTAACTACTGAAAAAGGGGCCCGGCCACGATGAGCGCTGAATCGACCGCGGATGGGGCTGCGAACCGAATTGCGGCGGGTTACGCCGTCGAAGGCCAAGCACTGGAATTGGGCACCGTCGTCGTCGGCGGCCAGGTCGACCCGACCGCGCAGATTCGCATTCCGCTGGCCACCATCAACCGGCACGGTCTGGTCGCCGGAGCCACGGGTACCGGCAAAACCAAAACGCTGCAGCTGATCGCCGAGCAGCTCAGCGCGGCGGGGGTGCCGGTCTTCATGGCTGACGTGAAGGGCGACCTGTCCGGTCTGTCTCGACCCGGAGAGGGCAATGACAAGACCGCCGCACGCGCCAAGGACACCGGAGACAATTGGGAGCCAACGGGATTCCCCATTGAGTTTCTTTCGCTTGGCACCGACGGAATCGGAGTGCCGGTGCGCGCGACCGTCGCCGGCTTTGGTTCTGTCCTCTTATCGAAGGTGTTGGGACTCAATGCAACTCAGGAATCAACGCTGGGTCTCATCTTCCATTGGGCGAAGGAAAGAAATCGCCCGCTGGTCACGCTGAATAATCTGCGGACCGTCATCAGCCACCTGACCAGTGACGAGGGCAAGGCGGACCTGAAATCCCTTGGCGGAGTGTCATCCACGACGGCGGGCGTCATCCTGCGGGCGCTGGTAAATCTGGCCGGCGAGGGCGGTGAGACGTTCTTCGGCGAGCCGAAGCTCGACCCGAACGATCTGCTGCGGGTGGACAATCAGGGCAAGGGCACCATCTCGTTGCTCGAGTTCAGCGGTCAGTCGCTGCGCCCGGTCATCTTCTCGACCTTCCTGATGTGGTTGCTGGCAGACCTTTTCACGCACCTGGAGGAGGTCGGCGACGTCGACAAACCCAAGCTGGTGTTCTTCTTCGACGAGGCGCACCTGTTGTTCGCTGACGCGTCGAAGGCGTTCCTCGAACAGGTCGAGCAGACCGTCAAGCTGATCCGCTCGAAGGGCGTCGGCGTGTTCTTCTGCACCCAGTTGCCGACAGACCTGCCCAACGATGTGCTGTCGCAGTTGGGCGCACGGATTCAGCACGCGTTACGGGCGTTTACCCCCGATGATCAGAAGGCGCTGAGTAAGACTGTTCGCACCTATCCGAAAACCGATGTCTACGACCTGGAGTCCGCGTTGACTTCGTTGGGTATCGGCGAGGCCGTCGTCACCGTGCTGTCCGAAAAAGGCGCGCCCACACCCGTTGCCTGGACGCGCATGCGCGTTCCCCGTTCGCTGATGGCCTCAATCGGCAACGATGCGATCGCCGGCGCGGCCAAAGGCAGTCCGTTGCAGGCCAAATACGGACAGACGGTCCAGCAGGCGCCAGAGCCTGCGGCGGGCCAGCAGAGCGGACAAGCACCCAGCCTTGACTATCCGCCGGTGCCAATGAACTCCGAGGTGCCGCCCATGCCAGCACCAGCCGAGCCGAAGGGCCCGGCCATGTGGGAGGAAGTGCTGAAGAACCCGACGGTGAAAGGCGGCATCAACACGGCGATCCGCGAAGCGGTAAAAGGCATCTTCGGCACTGGACGCCGGAAGTAAGACTTAGCCGCCGCCGAGTTTCTTGTAGAAGGCACCCACGATCGGCGCCACGATGGCGCGCGGCCCGTACCCGCTTGCCACCGACATGGCCTTGGACGTCACCCCGGGAACGATGCGCATCTTGTTGCGCTGCAAGGCATCCAGCGAGACTTTGGCGGTGTGCTCTGTCGAGATCCAGAGGAAGTCCGGCACCAGCTTTTCGACCAGCGACATTTCGTCGGGATCAGGTAGCTCGGTGCGCACCGGGCCCGGGGCCAGCACCGTCACATGTACACCGGAGCCGCGCACTTCAGCGCGCAGCGATTCGCTGAAGGTGTTCGCGAACGCCTTGGTGGCGGCGTAGGTGGCGTTGTAGGGGATGGGTGAATTCCCGGCTACCGAACCGGAAATCAAGATGCCGCCGGCCTTGCGTTCGATCATGCCGGGCAGCACCGCCAACGTAAGATCGTGCACCGCTACGGCATTCAGCTGCACCTGAGCCTTTTCGCCCGCCGGGTCGAGGTCGGCGACCGCGCCGAACGTGGCGGTGCCGGCGTTGGCGCACAGGATCGAGATGGGTCGCGCGGCCAGTTCCTCGCACAGCTTGGCGCGATCGTTCGGGTCGGCGAGATCGGCGGGCCGCACTTCCACGGTAACGCGATACTTGTCCGTCAACCGGGCAGCGAGCTGATTGAGCAGCTCTTCGCGGCGCGCGGTGATGATCAGACTGTGGCCGCGGGCGGCCAGTTCGGTGGCCAGCGCCTCGCCGATGTTTTGCGAAGCTCCGGTGACAACAGCGCGTGCATCGGGGCTGGGCGCAGGAATCGGCATGACGATGATCGTAGCCAGCCCGCGATCACCAATCGCACTAGAGTTCGGGCATGAGTCAGCCCGAGGCGGGTTCAGCCGAATCCGCCGAGCCTGAAAATCCGCAGCAGCAGCTCGAGTACAACGCTGCGAAATTGCAGGCTCGGCGCAGTTGGCAGACCCCGCGATCCCGGGTGGCTGCGTGGGCGCTGTGGGACTGCGGTCAAACCGGCCTCAGTGCCATCGCCGCGACGTTCGTGTTCTCCGTCTACTTGACCACCAGTGTGGGAGTCGGAACCCCGCTGGGTGCGACACCCGTGAGTTGGCTGGCGCGCAGCGCAGCAGCCGCCGGGGTCATGATCGCGCTATTGGCACCCCTCCTCGGCGTGTGGGTGGAATCTCCGCACCGGCGCCGAGTGGCGTTGGGCGTGCTGACCAGCATGGCGACGGTGTCGACCTGCTCGATGTTCCTGATCCGCGACGAACCCGGCTACTTCTTTGCCGGACTGACGCTGCTTGCCGCGACGGCGACCTGCGGTGACCTTGCCGGCGTTCCCTACAACGCGATGCTGCGTCAGCTTTCGACGCCGCAGACGGCCGGCCGGATTTCGGGCTTCGGCTATGCAGCGGGGTATGTCGGCACCGTCCTTTTGCTCCTGTTGGTCTATTTGGGCTTCATGAGGGGAACGGGTGACACTCGTGGGCTGCTGCATCTGCCCACCCACGACGGACTCAACGTCCGGGCGGCGATGCTCATGGCGGCCGTTTGGCTGGCGTTGTTGGCCTTGCCGCTGCTCAGTGTCGCCCACCGACTGCCCGGCGCGGATGAGGAGGTATCCCGCCCGACCGGCGTGTGGGGCGCCTATCGCAAGCTGTGGGTCGACATCACTTCCGAGTGGCACCGTGACCGCAATCTTGTCTATTTCCTGGTGGCCAGCGCGCTCTTCCGGGACGGGCTGGCCGCGATCTTCGGCCTCGGCATGGTGCTGGGCGTCAAGGTGTACGGCGTCGCCGAAGCCGACATTCTCATCTTCGGCATGTCCGCCTGTGTAGTTGCCGCAGTGGGCGCGGTGGTGGGCGGCTTTGTCGACCACCGGATCGGATCCAAGCCGGTCATTGTCTTTGCCTTGACCGCCATCCTCGCCGCGGGGCTGACCATGCTCGCCCTCTCGGGCCCGGAGGCCTTCTGGGTGTGCGGACTGTTGCTGTGCCTGTTCATTGGGCCGTCGCTGTCCTCGTCGCGTGCATTCTTGCTGCGCCTGGCACCGGACGGTAAGGAAGGGGTGGCCTTCGGCTTGTACACGATGACGGGCAAAGCGGTTTCGTTCGTGGCGCCGTGGCTGTTTTCGGTGTTCGTCGACCTGTTCAACGCCGATCGGGCCGGCCTGGGCGGCATCTGTCTGGTGCTGTTCGTGGGCCTGTTGGCGATGCTGGTGGTACGGGTGCCGCCCACCGACTCAGAGCGGAGCGTCGCAGATGGTTAAACCCTGTCCGGTGCGCTGGCGCACCTGAACCCCGGCCACCGTGACCGAGCAGGTGACGTTGTGGCCGATGTTGACGACGGTGACGCTCGCCGGATGAGGAGCCGTCGTCGACAGGCTGACCTGCTTGCTCCACGGCAGGGTCACGTTGAACTCGGTCTGGATGAGGTCGCCTGTATCCAGGTACATGACGCTGATGGCCCGGCCCTCCCCGCTGACGCTGTAAATCACGTTCTGCATCGCCCCCGGCACGGTGGGCGCCCCGGGCGGTGGGATGGGACTCGGTTCGGTCGTCGTGGTGCGCGGCGGTCTGCGGGTGATCGTGGGCGGCGGGGCTGTCCTGGTGGTCGGGGGCGCGTACGTGGTGCTGGGCCCGGGCATCGGGGGTAAGGGCTCGATCGCGGTCTGCTGTTTGGCTGCTTCGTTTGTGATGACCAGCGCTACGACCAATCCGATGACGAGCAGTACGGCAGCCCCGGCCACCAACCACAGCCATCGCGGTGACCGCGGTGGCGGAGGGCCGTCGGACGGTTGTTCATCCGTCGGCGGACGGTCCTGTTGCCAGTACTGGGGCGGCAACTGTTGGGTGGGGTTGGCTTGGTGGGCGCCCGGCGCCCACGGAGAACCGCCGCCGCCATAGGTGGCGTACGGCATCTCGTCGGCATAAGCCGGGTAATCGAGAACCGGCGAATCCCCACGGTCCTGCGCCCACGTCGAACCAGACCCCGGTGCAGGGGGACCAAATTGCTGGGTGCGGCGTGGATCGTTCATGTCCACTTCGCAGGGTACCGGCGATTGCGAGAGGAGCGCGTCAAGGCGCTCTAGCCTGCTCGGATACCCCTACTGATCGCTGCCGGTCAGCGCGGCGATCGTCATCGCTCTCATCACAGCGCGCGAACGAACCGCCCGCGCCGGTTTGGTGTCGGCCGACTTCATGCTGTGCGGTGTGGAGTTCAACAGGCCGAAAACGGCGTGCGCCATCAGCCGGGCATCGGCTTCGTCCCGATCGGGGTTCAGCTCGCGCAGCACACCCACCCAGATCTCGACGTACTGTCGCTGGGCTTTGCGTACCTGCCGCTCGGCGGGCGCGGGCAGATGCGCGAGGTCGCGGTCCTGAATACGGATCAGGTCGGGCTCGCCCAGCGCGAAGTCGAGGTGGAAATCGATCAGGCCGTCCAGCATCGCGGCACCATCGTCCCCTCGGTCGGTAACCGCGCGCGCACCCGCAAGCAGGCTGGCGCTGATTCCCACGAGCAACTCGACCAGCAGCGACTCCTTATTGGGGAAGTGCCGATAGATTGCCGGACCGCTGACGCCCGCGGCGGCGCCGATGTCTTCCAACCGAACCGCCAGGAATCCGCGTTCGGCAAAAAGCCGTTCGGCGGCCGCCAGCAGTTGCAGGCGCCGGTCGGACTTCAACTGGCTGCGACGATTCGGCGCCTCATGCTGGCCGGGCTCGCGGTCCGGGGCGGACGCTGCCATGACGGCCTCCTGGACATGTCGGTTAATCGTCACTAACGTAGCACCCGAGCACCGGCCGGAGGAACCTTGACCACCACCGAAGCCGCAAACCGCAAATCGCTTTCCTACGAACGCGGTCCGAGCGCGCCCCCGCTGCTCGAGACGACGATCGGCGCTAATTTCGCAGCCACCGCAACCAGATTCGGCTCCCGGGACGCGCTGGTGGATGTCGCCGCGGGGCGACGCTGGTGTTATGCCGGGCTGCTGGCCGACGTGCGCCGGTTGGCGACGGGGCTGCTGCGGGCCGGCATCGGCGCGGGTGACCGGGTAGGCATCTGGGCGCCCAACCGGTGGGAATGGGTGCTCGTCCAGTACGCCACCGCCGAGATCGGCGCGATCCTGGTGACCATCAATCCCGCCTACCGCGCGCGTGAATTAGCTTTCGCACTAAGGCAATCCGCTGTCGCGATGGTGATTGCGGCGCCGGGTTTCAAGGACGCAAGCTATTCGACCATGCTGGCCGAGGTGGGACCGGAGTGCCCCGCGCTGCGCGATGTGGTGTTGATGCAGGGCGATCGTTGGGCCGAGTTGACCGGGACCGACATCGACGTTCCCGCGCTGCAGAACACCGCTGCCGCGCTGCAGCCCACCGACCCGATAAACATCCAATACACCTCGGGCACAACGGGATCCCCGAAAGGCGTCACGCTCAGTCACCGCAATATCCTCAACAACGGTTATCTGGTGGGTGAGCTGCTCGAATACAGCGAACACGATCGGATCTGCATTCCGGTGCCGTTCTACCACTGCTTCGGCATGGTGATGGGCAATCTGGCAGCCACCAGCCACGGCTCCTGCATGGTTATTCCGGCACCCGGCTTCGATCCCGCGGCGACCCTGCGGGCGGTGCAGGCCGAAGGGTGCACCAGCCTCTACGGCGTCCCGACGATGTTCATCGCCGAGCTCGGCCTGCCGGAATTCGGCGAATTTCGGCTGGACAGTCTGCGCACTGGGATCATGGCGGGCTCGCCCTGCCCCGTCGAGGTGATGCGCAAGGTGATCGACCACATGCACATGCCCGGGGTCTCGATCTGTTACGGCATGACGGAAACGGCCCCCGTCAGTACGCAGACCCGCACCGACGATGCGCTGGAACGGCGCGTCGGGACCGTCGGCCGGGTGGGTCCGCACCTGGAGATCAAGGTGGTGGACCCCACCACGGGTGAAACCGTGCCCCGCGAGGTGGCCGGTGAATTCTGTACCCGCGGCTATTCGGTGATGTCGGGTTACTGGGATGACCAGGAAAAGACAGCCGAGGTCATCGACGCGGACGGATGGATGCACACCGGTGACCTCGCGGCGATGGACGCGTGCGGATACATACAGATAACCGGGCGAATCAAGGACATCGTCGTGCGCGGCGGCGAGAACATCTCCCCGCGCGAAATCGAGGAGTTCCTCCATACCCATCCCGACGTCGTCGACGGCCACGTCATCGGAGTGCCCGACGAACGCTACGGCGAGGAACTGATGGCGCTGGTCAAGCTGCGCGACGGCGCCCCGGAGCTGACCATCGAGGGGCTGCGCGAATTCTGTCTGGGCAACATCGCCAAGTTCAAGATCCCGCGTTATTTGCAGATAGTCGACGACTTTCCCATGACCGTCACCGGTAAGGTCCGCAAAATCGAGATGCGTCAGCAGGCGATCGAGTACCTAGGTGGTCGGGAATAGCCGCTGCTGGGAGGCCTACCCTCCCTGGACGCACCACGGCGGAAATGGTATTCTCACATCTGAGTTAATGATTATTAACTGAAATCGGAGGCTCGGCGGCAATGGACAAGGTGGTGGCTACCGTCGCGGAGGCGGTCGCCGACATAACCGACGGGTCGTCATTGGCCGTCGGGGGATTCGGACTCTGCGGCATCCCGGAGGCGTTGATAGCAGCGTTGGTCGACAGCGGCGTGACCGATTTGGAGACGGTGTCCAACAACTGCGGCGTCGACGGGATCGGTCTGGGAGTCCTGTTGGAGAACAAGCGGATTCGTCGGACCGTCTCGTCCTACGTGGGCGAGAACAAGGAATTCGCGCGCCAGTTCCTGACCGGTGAACTCGAGGTCGAACTGACACCGCAGGGCACGCTGGCCGAGCGGTTGCGCGCCGGCGGGATGGGCATCCCGGGCTTCTATACTCCGGCCGGGGTGGGCACCCAGATAGCCGACGGTGGACTGCCCTGGCGCTACGACGCGTCGGGGGAGGTGGCGATCGTCTCGCCGCCCAAGGAGACCCGCGAGTTCGACGGCGTCACCTACGTTCTCGAGCGGGGGATCCGCACCGATTTCGCGCTGGTGCATGCCTGGAAAGGCGACCGGCTGGGCAATCTCGTCTACCGCTACGCCGCCGGTAACTTCAATCCGGAATGCGCCCCAGCAGGGCGGATCACCATCGCACAGGTCGAACATCTCGTTGAACCGGGGGAGATAGACCCCGCCACGGTGCACACCCCAGGCATATTCGTGCAGCGCATCGTGCATGTGCCCAACCCCGCCAAGCGGATTGAGAAAGAGACGGTGCGCTCATGACCGCAGCTGTTTGCTTCGCCGATCGTGACGATGGCGTGACGCTCGGCGTCGAGTGTGACGCTGGCGTCACGCTCGAGATGAAATGGAGTGGCGCCAGATGACCGCGCCGACGACGATGCAGAGCGCAGCGATGAGGTGGGGGCACCTCCCGCTTGCGGGGGAGAGTGGCGCCAGATGACGTGGACCAGAGACCAGATGGCCGCGCGGGTGGCGAGCGAGTTCGAGGACGGCCAATATGTCAACCTCGGCATCGGAATACCTACCCTGATCCCCAACCACATTCCCGACGGCGTCCATGTCGTCCTGCACTCGGAGAACGGGATCCTCGGGGTCGGGCCCTACCCTCGACGTGAGGATGTCGACGCCGATCTGATCAACGCTGGCAAAGAGACGGTCACCACGCTGCCGGGTGCGGCGTTCTTCGGCTCGTCGGCCTCGTTCGGCATCATCCGCGGTGGCCACCTCGACGTCGCCGTGCTTGGCGCCATGCAGGTCTCGTCCACCGGCGACCTCGCCAACTGGATGATTCCCGGCAAAATGGTGAAGGGCATGGGTGGGGCCATGGACTTGGTGCACGGTGCCCGCAAAGTGATCGTGATCATGGAGCACGCCGCCAAGGGTGGCAGCCCGAAAATCCTGGAGCGGTGCACCCTGCCGTTGACCGGCGTGGGCTGCGTCAACCGGATCGTCACCGAGCTTGCCGTCATCGATGTGCGCGAGGACGGCCTGCACCTGATCGAGACCGCCCCGGACGTGTCGGTCGAAGAGGTTGTCGCGAAAACTCAGCCGCCCCTGGTGATTTCGGACTTGGCAGCCAAGTGACGACAGTGACCGCTGCGCCGTCGTTCGCCGCCGAGCATCGCCGGCTGATCGCCGAGCTGAACGACAAGCTGACCGCCGCCGCCCTGGGCGGCAGTGAACGTTCCCGCGAGCGGCACGTCAGCCGCGGCAAGCTGCTGCCCCGCGAACGGGTGGACCGCCTGCTGGACGCCGGCACCCCATTCCTCGAACTGGCCGCACTGGCCGCCAACGGCATGTACGACGACGAATCCCCCGGCGCCGGAATCATTACCGGGATCGGGCGGGTGTCTGGACGCGAATGTGTGATCGTCGCCAATGATGCGACGGTCAAGGGCGGCACCTACTACCCGATGACGGTAAAAAAGCACCTGCGCGCGCAGGAGATTGCGCTGCAGAACCTGCTGCCCTGCATCTACCTGGTCGACTCCGGCGGTGCCTTCCTGCCGCGCCAGGACGAGGTGTTTCCCGACCGTGAACACTTCGGACGGATCTTCTACAACCAGGCGACGATGAGCGCCAAGGGAATTCCGCAGGTCGCCGCGGTCCTCGGTTCGTGCACGGCGGGCGGTGCCTACGTGCCGGCGATGAGCGATGAAGCCATCATCGTCCGCGATCAGGGCACGATCTTTCTCGGGGGCCCACCGCTGGTGAAGGCGGCGACCGGCGAGATCGTCACGGCCGAAGAACTCGGCGGCGGCGATTTACACTCCCGGGTGTCCGGCGTCACCGACCATCTGGCCGAGGACGACGAGGACGCGCTGCGGATAGTTCGCTCCATCGCGGCTACCTTCGGACCCCGCGAGCCCGCGCAGTGGGAGGTGATACGTAGCGTCGAACCCACGCATTCACAGACCGAGCTCTACGACGTCGTGCCACCGGATCCGCGGGTCCCCTATGACGTACACGAGGTCATCGTGCGGCTGGTCGACGGCGGTGAATTCAGCGAGTTCAAGGCCAATTACGGCAAGACGCTGGTGACGGGCTTCGCGCGTATCCATGGTCACCCGGTCGGGATCATCGCCAACAACGGAGTGTTGTTCAGCGAATCCGCAGTCAAGGGAGCACACTTCATCGAGTTGTGCGACAAGCGCAAGATCCCGCTGCTGTTCCTGCAGAATATCGCCGGCTTCATGGTCGGGCGCGACTATGAGGCGGGCGGCATCGCCAAGCACGGTGCCAAGATGGTCACCGCGGTCGCCTGTGCCCGGGTGCCGAAGCTGACCGTGGTGATCGGCGGATCCTATGGTGCGGGCAACTATTCGATGTGCGGACGGGCGTACTCGCCCCGCTTCCTGTGGATGTGGCCCAACGCACGGATCTCGGTGATGGGTGGCGAGCAGGCTGCGTCGGTGCTGGCCACCGTCCGGGGCGAGCAGCTGTCCGCGGCCGGCAAGCCCTGGTCATCCGACGCGGAAGAGGCTTTCAAGTCGCCCATTCGCGCGCAGTACGAAGACCAGGGCAATCCCTACTATTCGACGGCCCGGCTCTGGGACGACGGCATCATCGACCCCGCTGACACGAGAACTGTTGTCGGGCTGGCCCTTTCGGTGTGTGCGCACGCTCCGCTGGAATCGGTCTCCTACGGCGTCTTCCGGATGTGAGTGGCGATGTTTGACACCGTTTTAGTGGCCAACCGCGGCGAGATCGCGGTACGGGTGATTCGTACGCTGGATCGGCTGGGTATTCGTTCGGTCGCCGTCTACAGCGATGCCGACGAAGGAGCCCGGCACGTGTTGGAAGCCGACACCGCGGTGCGGTTGGGGCCGGCGCCCGCACGGGAGAGCTACCTCGCAATCGAAAAAGTCATCGATGCTGCGGTCCGCACCGGATCGCAGGCGATTCATCCAGGTTACGGATTTCTTTCCGAGAACGCGGTTTTCGCTGCGGCCTGTGACCGGGCCGGGGTGGTGTTCCTGGGGCCGTCCGCGCACGCGATCGAGGTGATGGGTGACAAGATCGCCGCCAAGAACACGGTCGTCGAGTTCGAGGTGCCGGTCGTGCCGGGCGTTGCCCGGCCGGGGCTGACCGACGACGAACTCGTCGCCGCTGCGGACGAGGTTGGCTACCCGGTGCTGGTCAAGCCCTCAGCGGGGGGTGGCGGCAAAGGCATGCGCCTGGTGGAAGACCCGGCGCGGCTGCGGGAAGCCCTGGTCAGCGCGCGGCGGGAAGCGGCATCCGCGTTCGGTAACGACACGTTGTTCCTGGAGCGATTTGTGTTGCGGCCCAGGCATATCGAGGTGCAGGTGCTCGCCGACACCCACGGCAACGTGGTACATCTCGGAGAACGCGAGTGCAGCCTGCAACGACGCCATCAGAAGGTCATTGAGGAGGCCCCGTCCCCGTTGCTGGATGCAGCAACCCGGGCCCGGATCGGTGCCGCGGCCTGCAACACCGCCCGCAGCGTCGACTACCTCGGCGCTGGCACGGTGGAGTTCATCGTTTCCGCCGACCGTCCCGATGAGTTCTTCTTCATGGAAATGAACACTCGGCTGCAGGTGGAACACCCTGTCACCGAAGCGGTTACCGGACTGGATCTCGTCGAATGGCAGCTGCGGGTTGCCGCGGGGGAGAAGCTGGCGTTCGCCCAGGACGACATCGAACTGCGCGGACACGCGATCGAGGCCCGGGTGTACGCGGAGGATCCGGCCCGAGGGTTCCTGCCCACCGGCGGCCGGGTGCTGCGGGTGGTCGAGCCGTCCGGAGCCGGGGTGCGGGTGGACTCTTCGCTGTTGGCGGACACGGTGGTCGGCAGCGATTACGACCCGATGCTGAGCAAGGTGATCGCGCACGGTGAAGACCGTGCGCAGGCGCTGGCACGTCTGGACGAGGCGTTGTCGCAGACCGCTGTGCTGGGGGTGCAGACCAACATTGAGTTTCTCCGGTTCTTGTTGGTCGACGAGCGGGTGCGCGCCGGTGACCTCGACACCGCATTGTTGGACGAGCGGCTCGCCGACTTCGAGCCGCTGCCGGCCCCCGACGACGTGCTCGCCGCCGCCGGCCTGTACGTCCAGTGGACGCTGGAACGACGCTCGCGGGGCAACCTGTGGGCCGCGCCGACCGGATGGCGCGTCGGCGCTACCCCCGCGCCGGTACGCACCGCGATGCGGACTCCGCTGCGCAGCGAGACCGTGTCCGTATGGGGGTTGCCCGATGCCGCCAGGGTGCAGGTCGGTGATGGTGAAACCGTCTGTGCACGTGCGCAGCTCGATTCCGGCCGGCTCGGTGTGACTCTGGACGGGGTGCGTCGGGAATACCGGTGGGCCGAGGCCGACCGACACTTGTGGATTGCCGACGAGCGGGGCACCTGGCACATCCGCGAGGCCGAGGAGCATAAGATTGACCGCGCGGCGGGGGAGCGTCCGGCCGAGGTGGTCAGCCCCATGCCCGGCAGCGTCATCGCTGTGCAAGTCGAATCGGGCACCCAAGTATCCGAGGGCGACGTGGTGGTGGTCGTCGAAGCAATGAAGATGGAACACTCACTCGCCGCACCGGTTTCGGGACAGGTGGAGGTGTTGGTCTCCGTCGGGGACCAGGTGGCGGTCGACCAGGTGCTGGCCCGGCTGGTCCCCGAAGAATTAACAGAGAGCAAGGAATAGACCATGACGACAACGATTCCCGCCGGGACATTATCCAAGGAATACGAGGATCTGCGCGATACGGTAGCCGACTTCGCACGCACCGTTGTCGCGCCGGTGTCGGCCAAACACGATGAGGAGCACAGCTTCCCGTACGAGGTCGTCGCCAAGATGGGCGAGATGGGACTTTTCGGGCTGCCCTTCCCGGAGGAGTACGGCGGCATGGGCGGTGACTACTTCGCGTTGGCCCTGGCGCTCGAGGAACTCGGCAAGGTCGACCAGTCGGTGGCCATCACACTCGAGGCCGGGGTGGGTCTTGGCGCGATGCCGATCTACCGGTTCGGTAACGAGGAACAGAAGCAGAAGTGGCTGCCGGAACTGGTGGCCGGCCGCAAGCTGGCTGGTTTCGGTCTCACCGAGCCCGGTGCCGGCTCGGATGCGGGCAGCACCCGCACCACCGCCCGCCTCGAGGACGGCGAGTGGGTCATCAACGGCAACAAGCAGTTCATCACCAACTCCGGAACCGACATCACCTCGCTCGTCACCGTCACCGCGGTCACCGGGAACATCGCAGACGGCAAGAAAGAGATCTCGACGATCATCGTGCCCAGTGGCACAACGGGATTCATCGTCGAACCGACTTACAACAAGGTGGGGTGGAACGCGTCGGACACGCATCCGCTGACGTTCGACGACGCGCGCGTGCCCGAGGAGAACCTGCTGGGTGGCCGCGGCACCGGTTACGCGAACTTCCTGTCCATTCTCGACGAGGGCCGCATCGCGATCGCCGCTCTGGCGACCGGGGTTGCGCAGGGCTGCGTGGACGAAAGCGTCAAATACGCCAAGGAGCGTCAGTCGTTCGGTAAGCCGATCGGGTCCTATCAGGCGATCAGCTTCAAGATCGCGCGCATGGAGGCCCGGGCGCATGTGTCTCGGACGGCCTACTACGAGGCCGCGGCAAAGATGTTGGCGGGCATGCCGTTCAAGAAGGAGGCGGCGATCGCGAAGATGATCTCGTCGGAAGCGGCAATGGACAATGCCCGCGATGCCACCCAAATCCACGGTGGCTACGGCTTCATGAACGAGTACCCGGTGGCGCGGCACTACCGGGACAGCAAGGTCCTCGAAATCGGTGAGGGCACTACCGAAGTGCAGCTGATGCTCATCGCACGATCGTTGGGACTG
>JAVROG010000119.1:0-3183 GCA_032162865.1 Mycobacterium sp.
CGCTGATGCTCCCGCCGCCGTCGACGCGGACGATCTGACCGGTGATGTAGCCGGCGTCCTCGTGCAGCAAGGAACAGATCGCATGCGCGATTTCTGCAGGGGTACCGACCCTGCGTAGCGGAATTCTTTCGAGGACATGGGCTTCGCGATCCGATCCGACGGGGCTGCGTTCCCGGTACATCTCGGTTTCGATCGGCCCCGGAGCCACCGCGTTGAGTGCAACGCAAAAACTCGCCGGAGTGTTTCGGCGACAGTGAAGGACACGACGACAGGCCGGCGTGTTGCGTCGCAGAGTTCACAATCGGGCGGCAGCGATGCCTCAACCTGCCGCGTACAGCCCCCGACCCGTCACCAGCGGCAGTTCGAGCGTTGTCCGGATACCGGGCGCGGCGGCCACCACCGCCGGGATCGCGTTGACGATCCGCATCGCTGTGGCGACCAGACCGGCGTGGTTGTGGTCACCGCGACGGCTGCTCAGGCAGATGTCCATGGCGTAGCAGGGTTCGCCGGTGACCTCGACGCGGTAAGAACCGCCAGGCTGCGCCGGCTGAGGCCAGTCGGGGCACAGGTCCTCGCGTAACCGGGTCACGTGTTCGAGCACGACGGCAGGCTGGCCGCCGACCATCCCGAGCACTTCGAACCGCAGCGCAGCGGCGCTGCCCTCGGGAATGTGACCCGACGCGATGTCGAAGGCCTCGGGTGCCGGCACCCGGACGTGGTTCTCCGTCACTTCATCGAGCGAAAGACCAAGGCCCGCAGCCAGTTGTCGGACCACCGATCCCCACGCCAAGCTCAGCACTCCCGGCTGCAGCAACATCGGTACATCGTCGATCGGCTTACCGAAACCCATCACGTCGAACATGACGACGGCGCTGTCATACGTCGCGTAATCAACGATTTCCATGCAGCGCACCTGCTCGATGGTCTGACACGTGCCAGCCAATGCCAGGGGCAACAAGTCGTTCGCGAAACCTGGATCTATGCCACTGACGTAAAGGCTCGAATTGCCTTCATTCGCAGCGTCTTCCAGCGGCTTGATCAGTTCCTCGGGAAGTACCTGCCACGGATACTGGAGGAAGACGGGACCGCTGCCAACGACATTGATCCCGGCCGCCAGCACGCGACGGTAGTCCTCCAAGGCTTCGGGCAGTCGGTTGTCGGCCATCGCGTTGTAGACGGCACATTTCGGGCCGGTCGCCAGAACGGCGTCCAAGTCGGTGCTTGCCTTGATGCCAGTCGGATCCGTAAGTCCGGCGAGCTCTCCCGCGTCCCTACCGGCTTTGGCCTCCGACGACACCCAGACTCCGGTGAGCTCGAAGTCCGGGTTGGTGATCAGCCCACGCAAGGCGTGGACACCGACGTTGCCGGTGCCCAGCTGAACGACGGGTATGGGCATCACAGGCTCCTTGGAGGTCGGGTGTTCACAGGTCGGGGACGGGTATGTCCAGATTGGGGAAGGTAAGGCCGCCGTCGACCTCCAACGTCTTGCCGGTGAGGAAACTGCCCGCCGGTGAGGCCAAATACACTGCGGCAGCGGCGATGTCGATGGGGTCGCCAAGGCGGCGCAGCGGCGTCGCCTTCTCCATCGGTGCGCGCAGATCGTCGTTGGAAGCCACCACGTCGAGCGCAGAGGTCAGGATTGAACCCGGGGCGATCGCGTTGACCCGGATGCGTGGGCACAGGTCCAGGGCGGTCAATCGTGTGTAATGAGATAACGCGGCTTTGGCCGTGCCATAGGCGGCGAACCCGCGTCCGGCCAGTCGACCCATGGTCGAGGTGATGTTGATGATGCTGCCGCCGCCGGAGTGCTCGAGCATCAACGGCACCGCCGCGACGGTCAGCGCATGGGCGGTGCCGACATTGAACGTGAACGCGTCCTTGAGTTCTTTGGTCGAGGTTGTCAGCAACGTGTTGGGCATCGAGCCGCCGACATTGTTGACGACGATGTCTAGTTTTCCGAAGGCCTCGACAGCCTGCCCGGCCAGCTTCGCGGTGTCCTCGGGGTGCGCCAGATCGGCGGTGACGACGTGCGCGCGCCGGCCCGTCGCACGGACCTGCTCGGCAATTTCGTCCAATTGGGATTGTGTTCGCGCGGCGATGACAACATCGGCACCTGCTTCGGCGAAGGCCAGCGCAATGGCCGCGCCCAGGCCGCGGCCGGCTCCAGTGATCACTGCGACTTTGTCATCAAGGCGGAACCGGTCGAGGATCACGACGGCCTCGTTTCAGTTATCGGGCCGAAGCGGCAGTGTCGCCCGCCGTTCGGGAGGTTTTTGTAACAGGTTCTAGTTTGGCACAGGGGGTCGGCGACGGAACGGCCGACCACACTCTCGTTCGATCACGTTGTGCGTGAGGCAGATCGGTCGCAGGTGCGAACTCATCGACAAGCGGGCTAAGCCTGCCCAACCGGTGCTGCGAAACTGATTTCGCAGGCAGGCATCCATACGTGCATTAGCGTGCAGGGTCGCCGGCAACGTCTGTCCGCCGACCCTTTCACGGCACGTTACCTGTTGTTAATGTAGCTGCAAGCCTGCGATGAGAGGGGTTAGTGGGCGGGCCGCAGGAAAGGTGCGGCGGCTAGTATGTTTCATCACTACCGTTAGGAACTGAATTGAAACTCAACCGATTTGGCGCTGCGCTGGGAGTCCTGGCTTCAGGCGCACTGGTTCTGTCGGCGTGTGGCAGCGACAACAACGCAGGTGGGGGATCCTCAACAGGATCGTCGGCAGCGACGAACGTGAACTGCGGCGGAAAGAAGACGCTCAAAGCCAGCGGTTCCACCGCTCAGGCCAACGCAATGACGCGGTTCGTGAAAGCGTTCGAATCGGCCTGCCCTGGGCAGACGTTGAATTACACCGGAAACGGCTCGGGCGCTGGAATCAGCGAATTCAACGGCAATCAAACCGATTTCGGTGGCTCCGACTCGCCCCTGAGTAAAGACGAGGCGGGCGCGGCGCAGCAGCGGTGCGGAGGTTCGCAGGCCTGGAATCTGCCAGTGGTGTTCGGCCCCATCGCGGTCACGTACAACATCAACGGCGTGAGTTCGCTGAATCTGGACGGGGTCACCCTGGCCAAGATTTTCAGCGGCGGCATCACCACCTGGAACGATCCAGCGATCGCGGCAATCAACTCGGGCACGAACTTGCCCGCCACGCCCATCCACGTCGTGTTCCGCAGCGACGA
>JAVROG010000120.1:0-9342 GCA_032162865.1 Mycobacterium sp.
CACCTACCTCGCTTACCTGGGGCCCGCCGTCGACCCGCAGCTCGTGGCGACCCGGTTGTTCGACCTGGCCGCAACTCAGCGGGCGATGCTGCCGGCCGAGGCCGACATCGAACAGTCGGTGAAACTCGTCCAGGTCAGCGCCGATACGCGCAGCCTGCTGGCGCCGGACTGGCAGACCGCACAGCAGAAGCTCACCGGGATGCAGTTCCACCATTTCGGCGCGTTCTACAAGCGGTCGTGGCGCGCCAATGACTGGATGTGGGGTCGACTCGACGGAGCCGGCTGGCTCGTCCACGTGCTGCTGGACCCGCGCCGGGTGCGCTGGATCGTCGAACAATCCGGTCCCCATCCCGGTGGCGGCGCGCAATGGTGGCTGGAGCAACTCAAATCACTTGGAGCGCCCGACTTCCCGAGGTCGGGATACCGGCTGCCCGCCGTGGGCGGCGAATCGCAACGCTTGACGGAGGGCATGCTGCTCGACGAACTCGCCTTCCTTGACGACGTGTCCAAGCCGGTACCGCCGAGCCTGCCCCGGACATCGCTGTGGTTGGCGCAGGTGTGGCAGCAACGAGTCCTCGACGAGGAACTGGACGGGCTGGCCGGCACGGTGATCGAGCCTGGCGAACAGCCCGACTGGAGCCCGGCCCAGTCACGAACCTGGGCCAAGAAGGTACTGGCCGCCAACCCTGGCGAAGCCAAATACGCACTGCTGAACGAGGATCCGGTCGCTCTCGAAAACTTCGCCAGCGACAAGGGCTCGCCACTGATGGCACACACCGTCGCCAAGGCCGCCGCGACCGCGTCCGGAGCGGCCGGCTCCATCCGGCAACTGCCCAGCGTCCTCAAACCGGCGGTGGCGACATTGCGGACGTTGACACTCGGGGCATACCGGGTGGTGTCGCTGACCAAAGGCATTCCCCGATCGATCATCATTGCCGGCGCCGCGCTGCTGGTGCTCGGGGTGGCGGCCGCGATCCAGTCGGCGACTGAGCTCGGAGCGGCGGGCCTGATCATGGCCGGAATCGGCAGCTACCTGGTCGTGCTGGGAACGTGGCAGCTCTCCAGTCGCCTGTTGTTTGCGCTGCTGTCGACAACGCTTGTCGGAGCGATACTTTCGTTGACGACGCCCATCGTGAGGGCCTGGTTGTTCGGCGACGAGAAACATCCCGGCCTGGTAGGCGAACACGCGTACTGGCTGGGTGCACAGTGGTGGCACCCGCTGATCGTGGTTGGCGCGTTCGCCCTGGGAGTCACGCTGGTCGCCGTCGCCAAGCCCGGACGAAAATAACGGAGCGGGTCAAGCAAGCAGCGCCAGCAGTGTCCACAGATGCAGCACGATGAGCAGGCCACACGCCGCGAACGCGAGCACCGAAGCAGCCGTGACGGCGCCCGCCCGTGCTGCCGGAGGTGCGATCACAACGCGCTGACTCCGTTGTAGAGCACCATAAGACCGATGATGACCAAGACGGCGGCGAGCATTGCCGCATGGTTCTTCGCCATCCAGTCCTTGAGCCGGTTCAGCGGTTCGTCGAGGCGGTCACCGGCACCCACGTAGGCGAGAATGGGTACCGCGACGGTAGACGCGGAGATGACGATGAACACCGCGGCCGCGACCAGTTTGCCCGCGATATCGAAACCGCCGGTGCCGATGCTCAAACCGGCCGCCACGCAGATTAATGAGACTTCGAGTCGCACCACCGTCAACACCACTGCGGCTAGTCCCGCCCGCACCGGACTGATCGTGTCAAACGCCCGCATCCACCGCGGTGTGTCAGATTCACGATGCCGGGTCAGCCACCGATAGATGCCGAACAGGATCAGCGCCGAGCCCAACGCCACCCGCACCCAAGACGCCCACGCCGGTGGCGCTTTATGCAGGCCGCTGAGCAGTCCGGAGGCTGAAACGAAGATAGCCATCAGGGCGCAAAGCCCCAGCAACCAACCGCCGAGAAACGCCAAGCCCGTCGGCCGCGGCCGCGGCGCGTGTAAAACCAGCACCGCTGGAATGATCGTCAACGGCGAGACCGCGATGACCAGAGCCAGCGGAATGAGAGCCGTCAGTACCGAGCCCCAATTTCCTGTCACGGGCAGCAATCCTTGCACGTGGCGATCGCGAGCGCGGCGTGTCGGGCGAAGCGGATCGCCACCATCGAACAGCGTGCGATCGCGAGCGCGGCGTGTCGGGCGAAGCGACTTGTTGAACGGTGCGCGCGTGAAATGACACAAAACACAATTGCCGGAGGTGTCGCGTGGAATGATCCGGCCTTGTGGGGTTAGTGGGGGACGCCGCTCCAACGGAAGCGCCATGGTATCTCATTCCGATCTTGTTGTTCGTGGTGCCGCTGAGCCAGATTCCACTGGATCTGTACACGCCGGCGCTGCCGCGGATGGCCATCGAACTGCACACCTCGGCGGAAGCGATGCAGAACACGGTCACTGCCTACATGCTCGGAATGGCGTTGGCGTTCCTGCCGGTGGGAGTCGTCGCCGACGCCCGCGGCCGCGAGCCGGTGCTGTTGACGTGCCTGGCCGTCGTTATCGCGACGAGCCTGGTGTGCGCGCTAGCCGGCAACGTGCCGCTGCTGCTCACCGCGCGGTTCGTGCAGGGCGCCGCCGCTTGCGCCTGCATGGTGGTGTCCTACGCGGTCGCCGCCGATTGCTACAGCGGCGGCAAATTGATCTCGGTATCGGGCCTGCTGGGCACCGCGTGGGGGTTGGCGCCGGTGCTGGCGCCCGCGGCGGGCGGTGTGCTGGTGCAGTACCTGTCCTGGCGGCTGGTGTTCGCGTGCATCGCAGGCATCAGTGCGCTCGGCGCGCTGGTCGTGCTGATGGCACTGCCCGAAACCCTTGCACCGCAGAATCGTTCACCGGTTCACGTCTCGGTGATCGCCCGCACCTTGGCCGATACCGCGCGCAATCCGGTATTCGTATGTTTCGTACTGGTGTTCGGTGTGGTGGCCTCGGCGCAGTTGGCCTTCGGAGTGGCCGGCCCGTTTCTGTATCAGGAGAATCTGGGCTTCTCCCCCGCTGGCTACGGTCTGATGGCGCTGATCGTCGGGGCGGCGAATCTGAGCGGCGAACTGGCATGTGGCATGTTCGCGGCGCGCCTGTCTACGCGGCGACTGGCCATGATTGCTCTCACGGTCTTCGGCGCCGGCACCGCAGTATTGCTCGGATCCGGTCTGCTGATCGGCAACAACGCGTGGGCAAACACCATTGGGTTCGGCCTGGCGCTGGCGGGTTGCGGAGTGCTGTGCCCGCAAATGTACGGCGAAGCGATGGGCCTGTTCACCCGGAATCTCGGCCTGGTCGGCGGCGTGATCAGCGCCGGCGCCTACCTGATCATCACCGCCGCCATGGCGGTGGTCGGCGTGCTGCCCGAGCGGTCACAGACCCCGCTTGGGTGGTTGTATGTGGCCTGCGGCGCAATCACATTCGGTCTGCTTGCCTGGGCGACCTCAGGTCGCCGACCGACACGGCAAGAAATATAGAGAGGGTTCACGTGGCAACTCAGGTGCATTTAGGGCACATCTTCCATCTCACCGGCGCGCCGCTGGTAACCGAGGCTGCCGACGCACTGGAGGCAATTCCGAACGGCGCGTTGGTAATCGGCGACGACGGCCGCGTCGCGTTCTGTGGCGAACGTAGCGATATCCCGCCGCAGCACCAATCCGCGCCGGTGTCCGATCACCGTCCCGGATTTCTGCTGCCGGGCTTCGTGGACACCCATGTGCACTTCCCGCAGACCTACGCCGGCGCCTCATACGGCGGCGGCCAGCTACTGGAGTGGCTGACGTCCTGCATCTATCCGTCCGAATCACGGTTCGCCGAGCCGAGTTTCGCGCAGCGAGCCGCCGTAGAATTCTGCGACCGCCGCATTGCGGCGGGCACCACCGCCGCGATGGTGTTCGGATCCGCATTCCCGCATGCTCAAGATGCTCTGTTCGGCGAAACGCAGCGCCGCGGACTGCGGGTCGTCAGCGGACGCGGTATCCAGACCGGCGGACCCGCGGCCGCCGCGGCTCTGATCACCTCGGAGGAAGATGCCATCCGGTTGACCCGCGAGGAGATCGCCAAGTGGCACGCCGCCGACACCGGTGACGTGAACACCGCGCGCCTGCACGTCGCCGTCGTTCCGAGGTTCTCCCTCGCGGTCACCACGGGCACCTTGAAAAGCCTTGGTGATCTTTACGATTCGGTACGCGATCGGGGCGTCTACTTTCACAGCCACCTCAACGAGAACAACCGCCCGGGTACCGGCGAGGTGGACGAAACCAAGGATGCCTATCAGGTCGACTCCTACCTGGATACCTACGACGGCAAGTTCTTGCCCGGCTCGACTGTCGGCGGGGCAAGCATGCTCGGACGCCGCAGCATCATGGCGCACGCGGTGCACTGTCAGGATGTCGAACTCGAGCGGATGGCCCAGACCGGTACCTCCATCTCGCACTGCCCGATCTCCCAGCAATTCCTCGGATCGGGCACCATGCCGTGGCTGCGGACCGTGGCTTCGGGGGTAAACATCTCGGCCGGAACGGATTTCGGCGGCGGCGACGAGTGGCTCATCCCGCAGGTGATCGGTGCGGCGTTCAAGGTACACATCGGTGAGCCGGGTGACGCCGGTGTTTCCATGCACCCGGCCGAGATGCTGTTTCTCGGAACGCTGGGCGGTGCACGCGCACTCGACATGGAAGATCGGTTCGGCAACCTCGACGTCGGCAAAGAGGCAGATTTCGTTGTCGTCGACCCACGGCGCACGGCGGCGCTAGAAGCCCGGCTGGCCTATGGCGTGCGATCCGACGATGCGTCGATGGCGCGGGACCAGACGCTGTTCGGGTTGCTCATGGGCATTCGCGAGACATCGATCGCCGAGACCTACGTTGCGGGACGCCGACTGCAGTGATCAGGGCAGCGTGTCCTTGCCGGCCTTGACGGGGTCCGAGCTCGGCGGCAGCTTGAGCAGATTGCCGCGCATGCTGCCCCGGACGGTGCGCACGGTCACCAGAATCCAGGTCAGCAGCAGACCGACGTAGGCGATCGCCGCGGCCACCTTGAACGCAGGTAGGTGCGTGTGCGTAGCCAGCTGCGCAGTGCCTGTAACGAACGTGCCGACGGGGAACGTGAGACTCCACCAGGTCAGAGCGAACGGCATGCCGCGTCGCAGGGTGCGCACCGTCAGTGAGGTGGCCAGCGCGATCCATAGCACCGCGAAACCCCACACCAGGACCCCGAAGATGATGGCAAACGCGTTCATCGCGTCGACCAGTTTGCGATCGGCCAACCCGGTCGACGCACCTGTCGCGAGAAGCCCTGCGGCGGTGATGGATTGGCCGAGTGGCCCCAGCACGATCCACAGCGTCGGCACCCGCGCCGAGCCGGAGGTGCCGTAGAGCACCAGCCTGCTCCAGATCATCGCGATGATGTTCATCGACGCCGCAAACGAGAGGCCGAACATCGCGTAACACCCGTACAACATGGTCTCGCGACCGGTGCCGGGCGGCATGTGCGGAAGCAGCAGCGCGCCGGTCGCAGCCGACACCATCGGCGGCACCACTGGCATCAGCCAGCCGCCGAACGCAGCATCGGGTTCGACGTGCAGTTGGGTGAACATCAGGAACGGAATGCTGACGGCCGTGAACAACCCGCCGAGTGTGCCGGCCGTCCACAACACCCAGTCGAGGTCGACGGCAATCCGTTGGCCGATCAGATCCCCGCTAACCAGCACCGCCCCTGCGCCGACGGTCATCATCGCCATGGGCGCGGCGCCGTAGAAGTGGGCCATCTGCGGGTTGCGGGCATGGGTACGCGCCACCCTCGGGTTGCGCAACCAGTGCCCGCCGACAAGGACGATCAACACCACCAGCAGGACCGCGGCAAGCACCCACACCCCGTGGCTGAACCCGCGTAGCCCAGGGACATGGACGGGCAGGATGGCGCCGGCAATGGCGACGATCCCGGTGCCCATGACCGAGGCGAACCAATTGGGCCCGATGTTGCCGAGCACGTCGACCCGAGTGGGCGGCGACGCCACTTCGTCCGGACTGCTAGTGGCCATAACCGAGCAACCTACACAGCTCAAACGTCGCCAACACAGACAATGCCGTCGGTAAACCTTGAGGGCGCCGATCTGGCCGGGATCCGCTCAGAGCACAGTCAAGTCTGCGACGATGTCGCCTACACTGCGGTGGGTGCATCCTCGGCTAAAGGGCGTTCGCATCTCGATGAAAGCGCTGATAATCGGGATCTCCGTCCTGCTCGTGTTGGCGGCCCTCGCTATGCCGATCAAGCAGCGATGCGGCGCGCCGGGCCGCACGTGCGCCACCGCGGTGGACGCGACCGGCAACGTGCACTATTACTACGAAGTGGAACCATTCGGTGTGTTCATCGTCGAGAGCGTGTTCGGCTCAGACATCCCGTGGTATTACACGTCCGGCGAGGAGATCGTGAAAGTGCAATGAATGGACGGATAGCGGGACTTCTCGTGGTGGCGATGGTGCTCGGTGGCTCCTTTGCGTCGGTACCGGTGACCCATGTCGCGCTGGTCACCGCGAGCGAAAACCTCTGCGTTGCAAGCTCTCTATGCCCCGCAGATCCCCCGCCCGACGGTGGCGACCAAAGCACCGCGGAGCGCCGGATCGTCGACGGCTACGTTGCCAAGCAGGCCGGTTGCACACCAGATCTGCCCGCCAATCCGCAATCGGTCACCTGGGATTCGCCCGGCTTCACGCCAAACACCGGAGGTTCGGGCAACATCAACGACGCCGACCCGGCACTAGGCGGCCACTTCGTCGCCGACTACGTCAACGGCCGTTGGCACATTGACTACCAGTACTGCTGAAGTCATCAGACGGCACAACGGATTTCGCTAGCCACGGCACACTTGCGTCGCGAATTGCACCGTCGTGGTTGACGGCGTATCGAACTGGGACCTCAGCGTGAGGTCGGGCGAGACCGGTTGGTTGTCGATGCCCAGGCGTTTGAGGTCGAGTTGGATGTCGATCGTGTCCGGCGCAGACCTGCGGGCGTAGGTGTCCCGGTCTGGCCGCATGCGCGCCTCACCCGAATCGGCCGCAAGGGTACGGGTGATAGCGAGGTAATCGGTGCCCTGTTCGGGGCCCAGTTCGGCGAACTTGGTGCCGTTGTTGGCCACGCTGTAGGTCAACACATAGCCGACGAATTTTGTCGCGTACGTACCCGTCGGCGACGGCGGCAGGGGCTGGTCGAATCGAATAGTCAACTGCAGCAAGCTGTTTCGCGGATGTTTGACCTCTACGGCGGAGACCGTGATCTTGCCGGGCGGCTTCGGCCCGTTCTCCGTCTGGCAGTTCAGCCGGCTCGGCAGCGCGGCCCAGTCGTCGCGTGGCGTCCTCGCCCAGAACCCGAACCCGACCACGACCAAGGTCGCCGCCAAAACGATCGGAATCACCAACCGAAGCAGCACCGGCACTGCGCCCCAGCGCCGCCGCACTCGGGTGCCCAGGGCCGTCAATCCCGACGGCGGCGCCGGCCGGCCGGCCCGGCTGTGCTTGGTCCAGTTCGCGCCGTCCCAGTAGCGTTGTCCCTCCGACCCGGCGGGATCGGCGTACCAGCCTGCCGGTGGCGAAGACGGCACGATCACTCCAATCGATGTCTGAAGCGGGATTCGATATCCAAAGCGGATTCGATGTTTTACCGACCCGAGTAACTCACGGCGGCGAATCCAGCGATTCCGGCGGTGCATCGAGCACCTGGACCTTGTCGTTCTTCCATTGGAAGCCGACGGTGGTCAGAGTTCCGTCGTTACACGTAGAACAGCTCTGCAGGGACCTATAGGTGAGGACGACAATGTCGGCCGTGGACGCCGGCCCCTCGAGTTCGGTGAACGAGTACGCGTTAGGGGTGGCCGTCCCGACGAAAACACCACGATGAAACAGCAGCGCCAGGTCCGGGGCGCTGCGGGTCCCGTCCTGCACGCTCACCACGATCGCGGAAAGTGCCGCACACGGGTCATAGTTGCCAGACATCACCCGGCGATCCCACTGCTTGCCGGTCTTGCGGTCCGGCGGAACCTTGGCGAGTGCCGCGGACAACGCCGCCTCCTGGTCCGGTCCGCACGAGCCCGCCGGCTCATTGCCGGCAGCGGAAGTGGTCGGCGCCGGGGCGGCCGTCGTGGTCGGCGGCGCCGGCTTAGCTACCGACCGACTCCGATCGTCGCCTCCGAAGACAAACACCGCCGCAGCGCCGATGCCGAGCAGGACGACCCCGGCTGCAACCAGCCAGCCGGCGCGCCCGGTCGGTCGGGCCGACCGGGGAGGAGTGGTATCCACGTCGGCAGAGGACTCAGCGGAGTCAAATACCGGCGGGGGCCAGTCGGGATCGACGTCGTCAGCAACCATGCCTGAACAAGACCCCTCCCGCTATCATCCCTGCCGAGCTTGGCGATTGTAACCAGCTGATATCGGCAATCCAGCTACGCTCATATCGGCCTCATATCCAGGTGAATCTGCCCACACCAGCGACTTTTCTGTTGGGACCGCACAGCAAGCTATCGCATACTAGACGGCATGCGTCAAACGACTTCACCGCAAACCGTCGGCCCGGTGCCGGCCGGTGAGCTGGTGATGGGCCGGTGTCGCTGATGTCGCGTTCCGGCGGTGCGCACCGCCTCCAAAGAAATCAACGTGCCGTTCGGCAGCCGTCGCCAATGCGCAAACGGCTGTCGCGTGGCTTTATGACGTTGGTCTCGGTGGTGGCAGTCGGGATGACCGGCGCGGGTTACTGGGTGGCGCACGGCGCCCTCAGCGGCATCACGATTTCCCAGGCATTGACCGCTGAAGACCCACGGTCCAGCGGCAACACCATGAATATCCTGCTGATCGGGCTCGACTCCCGCAAAGACCAGGATGGCAACGATCTACCCTGGTCGATCCTGAAGCACCTGCATGCGGGCGACTCCGATCAAGGCGGCTACAACACCAACACTCTGATCCTCGTGCACGTCGGCGCCGACGGAAAAGTCGTCGCCTTCTCGATTCCCCGCGACGACTGGGTGCCCTTCAATGGCGTTCCCGGGTACAACCACATCAAGATCAAAGAGGCGTATGGCCTGACCAAGCAGTACGTCGCCAACCAGCTCGCCAACCAGGGGTCGAGTACCCAACGCGAACTCGAGGCGCGGGGCCGCGAAGCCGGCCGAGCTGCCACGCTGCGCGCGGTACGCAGTTTGACCGGTGTTGCGATCGACTACTTCGCCGAGATCAACCTGGCCGGCTTCTACGACCTGGCCCAGACCCTGGGCGGCGTCGACGTGTGCCTGAACCACCCCGTCTACGACTCGTACTCCGGGGCCGACTTCCCGGCCGG
>JAVROG010000121.1:0-17188 GCA_032162865.1 Mycobacterium sp.
ATTGATGTCTTCGTCGTCGTTCCCAATATCGCGTTCGGAATGCACTGCGGCAGCTTCGGCAACGCGGCCAACCTAGGGTGGTCCAGGTTGGGCTTCGAACTGCCACTCGTCAGCCGACTTGCCGCCGCGGCCACAACCGATCAGGTATGTCGGCGGTGAATCGGTGGGCAAGGCTCGTCGGCAACAAGTTTTTGCTGTCGTGATCGGCCTGCTTGGGGTGTTTTGATGAGCCGCGGTTTAGGCGACGCCTGACCGTCCCGGGCGCAGGTCTTGATATGACAAAGGCGCGGGCGACGCAGCACCCCCGTGCGTCACCCGCGCCCCTGACTCCCGCTCTTATCCGACCCCAGTCCGAGGGATCACGCTCGGGCGGTTCTGCACCACATGCGAACCCCCACCACCACGGCCCGTCATGCCGCCGGGCATACCCTGTCCGGCGCCGCCGCCGCCCATCGGCATCGGCATCATGCCCATGCCACTACCACCGGCCCCGGTTGCCCCGGCGGCTTGCGCCAGCTCCGCGGCGTTGACGCCCAAGCCCGACATGGCCCCGCTGGCCATCCCCTTCGGCACCGAACCCTGCCAGGTCGGGGGCACCGACATCGCACCCACCAAGCGCGCCTGACCGAGGTTCGCCGCCATCCCCGCACCCAGGCCGCCGCCGCCCATGCCCTTCATCGGAGCGACGTCACCGACCATCTTCGGCATGTCAGCGAGCCCGGTACTCGCACTGGCCAGTCCGGCCGTGCCTGCGTTGGCCGATGTGCCCATTTGCATCAACGGGCCCATCAGCATGCTGGCCGGCATCGCGCCCATCTGGGCCACCGACATCAGAGACGACACCGGCACCGCCGAAGCTGCCGACTGGACACCCGCAACCAGACCCGGCGCCGCCAGGCTGACCCCCTCCACCAACGGGCTGATCGCCGCTGAGGCCGTCGTCGCCAGTCCGGCAAGGGGTGCCCCCAGGTTTCCCGCCAACCCAACCAGGTCCACCGGCGGCGCGGAAAACGGCGTCAAGGTCTCGGCCACCGCAGTGGCGCCGCCGTGATAACCGACCATCGCGGCCACATCCTGGGCCCACATCTCGACGTAATCGAACTCGTTGGCAAAAATCGCGGGAGTGTTAAGCCCCAGGAAGTTCGTCGCGATCAACGTAGACAACGAAATCCGATTGGCCGTGACCGCCGCCGGATGCACCGTGGCGGTCACCGCGGCCTCAAACGCGGTCGCCGCCGCCCGAGCCTGACCCGCCGCCAACTGCGCCTGCGTCGCCGCCGCGCCCAACCACCCCACGTACGGTGTCGCCGCAGCCGCCATCGACGTCGACGCGGGCCCGGCCCACGGCCCACTGGCCAAGCCGACGATCACCGAATCGAAGGACGATGACGACGCCGCCAAGTCCGCAGCCAGACTTTCCCAAGCCGCCGCCGCGATGTGCAACGGACCCGAGCCAGCCCCGGCAAAGATCCGCGCCGAGTTGATCTCCGGCGGTAACCACGCAAAGTCCAAAATCATCGCATCCCCAAACCAGCCAGCCGCGTCAACGGCGCCAATAACGATTCATCACTCGACCCGAGACGAGCCAGCCCCTGGCCTGGATCGTAAAGCAAATCACACCAAAAGTCCGGGCTTTCGCCGAAGTCCCTGCATTGGGTAGCCCATGCGCGGAATCGACTTACTTACTCAGTGTATTCGCTGCGCGGCGTGCCACGAGCACCAATCACAGCCACGGCCAGCGCGGCACCGGGGTGTCCCTATCCGACGCCGGTGCGCGGAATCACGCTCGGGCGGTTTTGCACCACATTCGCGCCCGCGCCACCACGGCCAGTCATGCCGCCGGGCATACCCGCGCCGGCGCCGCCGCCCATCCCCATCGGCATCGGCATCATGCCCATGCCGGAGCCGGTGCCGGTGCCGCCGGCTTGCGCCATCGCCGCGAGGTTGGGCATCTCACCCAATCCCGCCATCGCCGAACTGGACATCCCCTTGGGCACCGATCCCTGCCAGGTCGGCGGCACCGACATGGCCCCCACCAGGTGCGCCTTGCCCAGGTCGCCCGCCATTCCGTCACCGAGACCGGCGCCACCGCCCAGACCCGTCATTGCCGGCGCGACGTCACCGACGAACTTCGGAGCGTCGGCCAGCCCTTCGGTGGCACTGGCCAGCCCGGCCGCTCCGGCCGTGCCTGCGTTGGCCGATTGCATCAACGGACCCATCAACATGCTGACCGGCATCGCGCCCAGCTGAGCCACCGACATCAGCGACTGCACCGGCACCGCCGCCGCCAGCGACTGCACCCCCGCGACCGCAGCCGACGAGGCCGCCAACGCGCCCTCCGCCAGGGGGCTCACTGCGGCCGAGACCTGCGTCGCCAAGCTCGCGAATTCGGCGCCGATCCCCGCGACTCCAGGCAGATCCACCGGGAGGGCGCCGAACGGCGTCAGGCTTTCGGCCACCGCGGTCGCGCCACCCTGATAACCGACCATCGCGGCCACATCCTGGGCCCACATCTCGACGTAATCGAACTCGTTGGCAAATATCGCCGGAGTGTTCAACCCCAAGAAATTGGTCTGCACCAAGGAAAGCAACGACACCCGGTTCGACGTCACCGCGGCCGGATGCACCGTCGCCGTCAGCGCCGTCTCAAACGCCGTCGCGGCCGCCCGCGCCTGACCCGCCGACAACTGCGCCTGCGCCGCCGCGCTACTCAACCACCCCACATACGGAGTCGCCGCCGCCGCCATCGACGCCGACGCCGGCCCCGCCCACGGCCCACCGGCCAAACCCACAATCACCGAATCAAACGACGACGCCGACGACGCCAAATCCGCGGCCAGACTCTCCCACGCCGCCGCCGCCATATGCAGCGGGCCAGACCCCGCCCCGGCAAAGATCCGCGCCGAGTTGATCTCCGGCGGCAACCACGCAAAATCTAAAATCATCGCAACCCCAACCCAGCCAGCCGCGTCAACGGCTCCGACTCAATCCATGGAAGCTCGACGCACGAGACAAACCCCACGGCCGGATCGTAAGGCAGATCACACTAAAAGTCTGTACTTCCACCAAATCTTTCGCAATTTTGAGGAAGCCGTCGGAACCAACCTGTGGGCGACTAGACAACTGTCCAGCCGACCGTCAAGCAATTCGAGAGGGGCACCGGCATTATTCGTAGTGCGCAGGCGTAGGAGATAACGCCTCAAAAGACGTCAGAGGATTCCCCTTGAAAATTCCTGAAATTTCATTTCCTGAGGTAGACACACCGAAACTCCCGATCCCGGAGTTCAAGACGCCTGAAGTCATGATGCCGGCGATGAAGAAGGCCGCATTCTGAATGGCCACATTGTAGGCACCCGCATTTCCG
The DNA here is from genome assembly GCA_032162865.1 of Mycobacterium sp. Taxonomy (GTDB): domain Bacteria; phylum Actinomycetota; class Actinomycetes; order Mycobacteriales; family Mycobacteriaceae; genus Mycobacterium. Next base: position 3,365 of record JAVROG010000121.1, read on the forward strand.
TAACCGGTGTTGGACACGCCCGAGTTTCCGTCGGGCAGATACGTGTTGCTGGTGTTGACGTAGCCGCGGTACCGTCAGCACGCGTTGTGCACGCCGGAGTTGCCGCTGCTCGCCGGATCGTTATGACCGAAGCCGGGAATTTTCCGGTACCGACATAGGAGAATCCCGAGTTCGGCCGGCCTGTGGTCCCGCTGAAACCATCCGGTGTTGCGACCACCGACGTTGAAGCCTTCGGTTTTGGTATTACCCGCGTTCGCGAAGCCGGTGTTGAAGTCGCCGGCGTTACCAAAGCCGGAGTTGATTTCACCCGCATTGAGAAAGCCGCTGTTGACGTTCCCGAATTGCCGAAGCTCGCGTTTGAGTCGCCCGAGTTGAAGCTGCCGGCGTTGAAGTTGCCGGAGTCAAAAGCCGAAGTTGCCGGAACCGGCGTTCGCGGCGCTGGTGTTGGTGCTGCCACCGTTCCAAAATCTCTACCAGCATCGGGCGGGTCTTTTGCCGGTGCGGTAGGGGCCCCGGGCGGCGAGCTGGGCGCATCCGGCAACCGGCCGCACCGCCGTGACCGGACGTCCCGCAGCAAACTCTCGCGGCAGACGAGCGGTGGCTCTAGACGCCCTTGAGCCGTACGGCCAAGTAGTCGGCCACGTTGTCGATCGTGACCCGCTCCTGCGTCATGGCGTCACGCTCGCGCACCGTAACGGCGTTGTCCTCGAGCGAGTCGAAATCGACGGTCACGCAGTACGGCGTACCGATCTCGTCCTGGCGACGGTAGCGCCTGCCGATCGCACCGGCATCGTCGAAATCGATGTTCCATGACTTTCGTAGTTCGGCGGCCAAATCGCGAGCCTTGGGGCTCAAATCGGCATGCCGGGACAGCGGCAGCACCGCAGCCTTGACCGGCGCCAGTCGCGGATCCAGCCGCAGCACCGAGCGCTTGTCCGTACCGCCCTTGGCGTTGGGAGCCTCGTCCTCGGTGTAAGCGTCGATCAGAAACGCCATGAACGACCGGGTCAGCCCGGCCGCGGGTTCGATGACATACGGCGTGTAGCGCGTGTCACTAGCCTGGTCGTAGAACGACAGTTCAGTGCCGGAATGCTTTGTGTGCGTTGATAAGTCGAAGTCAGTACGGTTCGCGACACCTTCCAGCTCGCCCCACGGGTTGCCGACAAAGCCAAATTTGTACTCGATGTCGACGGTGCGGTCGGAGTAGTGCGACAACTTCTCCTTGGCGTGTTCGTACAGTCGCAGGTTCTCCGGGTTGATGCCGAGGTCGATGTACCACTGGCGGCGGGTGTCGATCCAGTACTGGTGCCATTCCTTTGCCGTCGACGGCTCGACGAAAAACTCCATCTCCATCTGCTCGAATTCGCGAGTCCGGAAAATGAAGTTGCCCGGCGTGATCTCGTTACGAAAGCTCTTGCCGATCTGCCCGATTCCGAACGGCGGCTTCTTGCGGGCAGTGGTCACGACGTTGGCGAAATTGACGAAGATGCCCTGCGCGGTTTCGGGACGCAGATAGTGCATACCTTCCTCGGTCTCGATGGGGCCGAGGAAGGTCTTAAGCATCATGTTGAACTCGCGCGGCTCCGTCCACTGCCCCGGCTCACCGGTTTCTGGGTCGCGTATGTCGGCGAGGCCGTTGGGCGGCGGATGACCGTGTTTGACCTCGTAGGCCTCGATGAGGTGGTCGGCCCGGTAACGCTTGTGAGTGATCAGGGATTCGACGAGTGGGTCGTGGAAAACCTCCACGTGACCGGACGCCACCCACACCTCGCGCGGCAGGATGATCGACGAGTCCAGCCCGACGACGTCGTCACGACCGGTGACGACCGACCGCCACCACTGCCGTTTGATGTTCTCCTTGAGCTCCACCCCCAGCGGGCCGTAATCCCACGCCGACTTTGTGCCCCCGTATATCTCACCTGAGGGGAAGACGAAGCCGCGCCTCTTGGCCAGGTTGACTACGGTGTCGATGACGGACGCCACGGGCTGGTGCGCTCCCTTCGGAGGAACTGGCAGAGTTGTGCAGCGGTGACCGCTGCCCGCAAATCATCAGTCATGGTAGCGATCGGCGCCCGGTCTTTGACATGCATCATCATGCATGTGACAGTGGAGGGCAGCCGCGGGCTGGTGTCCATTGGCAAGTCCGAAGCGGTCCGAATGCTTGAACTTCAAGAGGTGGTGACTTCATACGGTGACGTCGCCGTCGACTCCAACTGCCGCCGATGACGACCTGGTTGGTCTTCACGAACACGGCGCCGGCGATTTCGCCGACCGCCCCGCCTATCCGGCACCGCCGGCGCGGGAAATACTCGACGCCGCCGGCGAATTGCTGCGGGCGCTGGCCGCGCCGGTGCGGATCGCGATCGTGCTGCAGCTGCGCGAATCCCAGCGCTGTGTGCACGAGTTGGTCGATGCGCTGGGGGTGCCGCAGCCGCTGGTCAGCCAACATCTGAAAATCCTCAAGGCCGCCGGTGTGGTCTCCGGGGAGCGATCCGGTCGCGAAGTGTTGTACCGGCTTGCCGACCACCACCTCGCCCATATCGTCGTCGACGCGGTAGACCACGCGAGCGAGGATGCACCGTGACCCGCGCTGGCGACGATGCAGAGCGTAGCGATGAGGTGGGGGCACCTCCCGCTTGCGGGGGAGAGCGGCGCAGATGACCCGCGCTGGCGACGATGCAGAGCGTAGCGATGAGGAGGAACGGCGCAGATGACTGGTGTGAGTGTCCGTTCCACCCGCCAGCGAGCTGCCATCTCGACGCTGCTCGAGACACTCGACGAGTTCCGCTCGGCCCAGGAGCTGCACGATGAGTTGCGCCACCGTGGCGAGAACATCGGCCTGACAACCGTCTATCGCACGCTGCAGTCGATGGCCGCCGCGGGAATGGTCGACACGCTACGCACCGACACTGGTGAATCGGTCTACCGTCGTTGCTCGGATCACCACCACCACCATTTGGTGTGCCGCAGCTGCGGCTCCACCATCGAGGTGGGCGACCACGAGGTCGAGGCGTGGGCGGACGGAGTGGCCACCAAGCACGGATTCTCCGACGTCAGCCACACCATCGAGATCTTCGGCACCTGCTCCGAGTGCCGATCTTGAGGCGTTGAACTCAAGAAACGAGCAGGCTGCGAATTCTGGAGCCGGTGTCGAGCACCAACAGGATCAGGGTGCGCAGCGCGTCATCGGTAAGGCCCGCGCCGGGAAAGTTGTATCGAAGCATCACGTCGATAGTTTTGGCCCCGCCCTTGCCGGAGTTACCCCGCGCGCTCTTCTCCGCGATCTTCTCGACCGTGCTCACCGAGCCGAAGTTCACCTCCCGCGCCTCCTTGGCTACCTGATCGCTGAGCCTCTTGGTCAGCGGCAGATCCCAAGCCAATACCTGCGTCAGCGACACCAGGTCGAGGTCCTCGACGATGGTGACTACCCGCAACGAGGCGATCGTGCTGTCGTGCCGGACCGTGAGCGCGCCGTCGGGTTCCTCGTCGACCACTAGGACTTCACCAAGAATCGACGCCAGCCGCTCCTGCAGTGATGGCACTAGGCGCTCCCGAACCGTCGGTTGCGCGACGCGTATTCCTCGCAGGCCGCCCACAGATCACGACGGTCATAGTCGGGCCACAACTTGTCCTGGAAGATGAATTCAGCGTAGGCCGCCTGCCACAGCATGAAGTTGCTGGACCGCTGCTCACCCGAAGTCCGCAGAAACAGGTCGACGTCGGGAATGTCGGGTCGCTGCATGTGGCGGGAGATCGTGGCCTCGGTGATGCGGTCGGGGTTGAGTTTGCCGGCCGCGACCTCGTTGGCGATTCTCCGGGTGGCTTCCGCGATCTCGGTGCGGCCCCCGTAGTTGACGCAGTAGTTGATGGTGATGACGTCGTTGTTCTTTGTCACTTCCTCCGCGACCGCCAGTTCGTTGATGACGCTGCGCCACAGACGTGGCGCGGAGCCCACCCACCGGATCCGGACCCCCATCTCGTTAAGGATCACCCGGCGTCGTCGGACCACGTCGCGGTTGAACCCCATCAGGAAGCGGACCTCCTCGGCCGATCGCTTCCAGTTTTCGGTGGAGAAAGCGTAGAGACTGAGCCACTTGATCCCGAGTTCAACTGCGCCGCATGCGATATCGATCACCACCGCTTCGCCCATCTTGTGGCCATCGGTGCGGCGCAGCCCGCGTTGGGTGGCCCAGCGGCCATTTCCGTCCATCACGATGGCGACGTGATTGGGCAGCTGGTCGGCAGGAATCCGCGGCGCAACCGCCTTCGACGTGTGTTGCGGAGGCCGGCGCGGTCCACCGTCGGGTGACGGCGGCAGGTCCGGGAAGACAACTGGCCACGTCGAGGTATCGGGGAAGGTCGGATAGTCATCGGGCGCCGGTGGCAGTTGCGGGAAGTCGGTGGACTTCAGCTTTCGCTCTGCCCGGTTAGCCACACTCACCTATCCTGCCCGATCAGCCCAGCACGACGTTCGGCAACCGAACGATCGACCCGGTAGACCCGCTCCACCAGCGGCAACGTCTTGAGCTGTCGCTCCAGATGCCATTGCAGGTGTGCGGCCACCAACCCGCTGGCATAGCTGCGGTGTGATTGCGGCGCCTGCTCGGCGGCCGCCCAATCGCCGTCGTGCAACGCCGACATCAGATCCACCACACCCAGCGGCGGCGTGGTGGCTCCGGCCGGACGGCAGTGCGCGCAGACACTGCCCCCGACGGCGATGTGGAACGCACGATGCGGTCCGGGCGCGGCGCAGCGGGCGCACTCGGTCAGTGCCGGCGCCCATCCGGCGGTGGCCATGGCGCGCAATAGATAGGCGTCCAGCAACAGATCGCGGGGCCGGTGCCCGTCGGCCACCGCCCGCAGCGCACTCACCGTGAGCCGGTGCAGAGCCGGTGCGGGGGCGCGCTCCTCACCGGCAAGACGTTCGGCGGTTTCCAGCATCGCGCAAGCGCATGTGTAGCGGCCGTAATCGCTGACGATGTCGGTGGCGAACGCGTCGATCGAGACAACCTGGGTGACGATGTCGAGGTTGCGGCCGGGGTGCAGTTGCGCATCGATGTGCGCGAACGGCTCCAGTCGCGCGCCGAATTTGCTGCGGGTGCGCCGCACCCCTTTGGCCACCGCACGGACCAGCCCGTGATCACGGGTCAGCAAGGTGACGATTCGGTCGGCTTCGCCAAGCTTGTGCTGACGCAGCACAACAGCTCGGTCTCGATACAGCCGCATCACAACAGTTTCCCACCCCACCGCGACATCGCGGGTATCCGCGCCGATAGTCTCGTACCCCGTGGTTGACGCTTTTGGGTCCGGTTCTGGGGTCGATTCCGGCTCCGGCAATCGGCGCTTGCCCACGTTAACCGACCTGCTCTATCAGTTGGCGACCCGCCGGGTCACCTCCGCCGAATTGGTCCGCCGGTCACTGCACGCCATCGATGTGAGCCAGTCCACGCTGAACGCCTTCCGGGTGGTACTCACCGAGTCGGCCTTGGCCGACGCCGCCGCGGCCGACCGGCGCCGTGCGGCCGGCGACAACGCACCCCTGCTGGGCATCCCGATCGCGGTCAAAGACGATGTCGACGTTGCTGGGGTGCCCACCGCGTTCGGCACCGACGGGTACGTCCGGCCTGCCACCCACGATTCCGAGGTGGTGCGTCGTCTCAAGGCCGCCGGAGCGGTGATCGTTGGCAAAACGAACACCTGCGAGCTGGGCCAATGGCCGTTTACCAGCGGGCCAGGATTCGGACATACCCGAAATCCCTGGTCACGCCGACACACACCGGGTGGCTCGTCCGGCGGCAGCGCCGCCGCGGTGGCCGCGGGCCTGGTGAGCGCAGCGATCGGCTCCGATGGCGCCGGCAGCATCCGTATCCCGGCGGCGTGGACGCACCTGGTGGGCATCAAGCCGCAGCGCGGACGCATCTCCACCTGGCCGTTGCCGGAGTCGTTCAACGGCATCACTGTCAACGGCGTGCTGGCCCGCACGGTGGCCGACGCGGCCCTGGTGCTGGACGCGGCGTCCGGCAACGTCGAAGGCGACCTGCACAAGCCTCCCCCGCTGACGGCATCGGATTACGTCGGCATTGCGCCTGGCCCGCTGAAGATCGCGCTGTCCACCGGGTTCCCCTACACCTTCTTCCGGGCCAAGTTGCATCCCGAGATCCTGGCGGCGATCCAAAAGGTTGGCGAACAACTCGAGTTGCTCGGCCACACGATCGTGAAAGGCAACCCGGACTACGGCCTGCGGCTGTCGTGGGACTTTCTCGCCCGGTCCACCGCGGGCCTGTGGGCTTGGGAGGTCCGGCTCGACGGTGTGGACTGGGATCCCCGCACGCTGTCGAATATGCGCACGGGCCACATGCTCTCGCAGGCAACCCTGCGCAGCGCGCGTGGCCACGAGATCGCCGACCAGCGCCGGGTCGGCTCGATCTTCAACATCGTCGACATAGTGCTGGCACCGACCACCGCGCAGCCACCTCCGCAGGTGCGCGCCTTCGACCGGATGAGCGCCATGGCCACCGACCGCGCCATCATCGCTGCGTGCCCGTATGCGTGGCCGTGGAATGTGCTGGGCTGGCCGTCCATCAACGTGCCGGCCGGCTTCACCTCCGACGGGCTGCCCATCGGTGTACAGCTCATGGGACCTGCCAACAGCGAAGGCATGCTGATCTCACTGGCCGCCGAATTGGAAGCCGTCAGCGGTTGGGCATCCAAGCAACCCAAGGCCTGGTGGAATACCGGCAACAGCACTCCACCGATTCACAGCGTGCCCGATCCCCCGTAGAAGCGGCGCTAACCAAACGGCTTTAGCTGCCGGTCTTTTCGTGAAACGTGCTGCGATAGGTCTGCGGCGACACTCCGGCCAGCCGACGGAACTGCTCCCGGAAATTGGTCGCCGATGTGAAACCTACTCGGCGCGAGATACTTTCGACGCCGTCGTCGGTTGCCTCGAGTAGTTCCTGGGCATGCCGGATCCGAACGCCGTTGACCCACTGCATCGGTGTCTGCCCGGTCTCACGTTTGAAACTGCGATTCAGCGTCCGCACGCTGGTGGACGCGTGGCGCGCAATTTCGTCAAGCGTCAAGGGCAGCTGCGCGTTGCTCTCGATCCAGGCCAGCACGCCGTCGAGTTCCGTATTGGCCTCGCGGCGATTGCGGATGATGAACTGCGCCTGGCCACCGGTGCGGTGCAGCGGCGTGACGGCAAGCCGCGCAGTGTCGGCTGCGACGGCCGAACCGTAGTCGCGGGCAACCATGTGCAGGCACAAGTCCAGCCCGGCGGATGCGCCGGCCGAGGTAAGGATCTGGCCTTCGTCGACGTAAAGGGCGTCCGCGTCGAGTCGGACGCCGGAATACGCGGCGGCAAATGCCTCGGCCGCCAGCCAGTGGGTGGTAGCCCGTTTGCCGTCCAGTATTCCGGCGGCGGCCAGGGTAAACGCTCCGCTGCAGATCGAGGCTATTCGAATTCCATTGCTGTGTGCGGTTTTCAATGCGACGACGACGTCGTCGCGAACTCCCAAGGTGACGTCGTTGCGTCCGGGCACGATGATGGTGTCGGCATTGGCCAGCTCGTCCAAGCCGAAGTCGGTGGTGATCCCGATCGGCCCGGCCGCCACGACGGGCTCGCAGCCACACACCCGGACTCGATAGCCGGGTTCGCCGGTGGCCAGCCGGACGCGGCCGAACGTCTCGAGAGCGATGGCCAGATCGAAGGCGATGACGTCCGGCTCGGCGAGAACGGCTACGGAGTGCACAGTATGGCAATATACCGGTGCATCATGGCTATCCGGCCACTGGTCTGCCGTTGGTCAACCGGCGAGCATTACGGAATGCATGCGCAAATAGTGCTTTACGACGGGTTCGACCCGTTCGACGTCGTCGCCCCTTTCGAAGTGCTGGCCGCGGGCAGCGAATATGTGGGTGGCGAACTGGACGTCACACTCGTGTCGGCCGAGGGGCCACGCAGCGTGATCAGCGGCACGCGCGGCCTGACACTGACCGCCACTGCCTTCCTTGATCCAGCCAAGAGTGGATGCGTACTGGTACCCGGCGCCAGCGGTCCCATCGCAGGCGACCCAGACGACGGCGTCGAGACCATCCCCGTGCTGCTGGCCCGGGCCGCTGAAACAGACTTAATGCCGTTGTTGCAGAAAGTATTTGACAACCCGGAAATCACGGTTACGGCCGTGTGTGGTGGGTCCGTGATCATGGCGATGGCAGGCCTTATCGAGGGACGACACGCGGTGACCCATCGCTTGGGCCTGGACCTGTTGGACGCGGCCGGTGTGCACGCGGTGGCGGCCCGGGTGGTGGACGACGGCGACCTGGTCACCGCGGGTGGGGTGACATCCGGGCTCGACTTGGGCCTGCACCTGCTGGATCGGTGGTACGGCCCACGGATTGCCCATGCTGTCGAGGAGCTTTTCGAGTACGAACGCCGGGGCACCGTGTGGCGCAACGCCGGCCGAGAACCAGTGGAGGCATAGGTGAGCATCGACGGCAATTGGGACGTGGCGATAAAAACCCCGATCGGCACCCTCGCGGTGCAGTATGCCTTCGTCCAGGGCCCTGCTGGCTTGGAGGGTACCGCGACGTACAACGACGAAACGGTTGCCTTGCAGAATATTTCGACTGTCGAAGCCGACGCCGGCACCCGGCTGACCTGGCGACAGTCGGTGAGCAAACCGATGCGGCTCAACCTGGCCTTTGACGTCCTGTTCGACGGCGACGTCATGACCGGCCATTCGCGCGCCGGCCGGCTGCCGCGGTCAGCGGTGACCGGCAAGCGCCACGCACCCTGAGCGCTAAAACCCAAGCCGACCAAGCTGTTTGGGATCGCGCTGCCAGTTCTTGGCAACTTTGACCCGCAGTTCCAGGTATATCTTGGTACCGAGCAGCTTTTCGATCTGCCCGCGCGCCGCGGTCCCGACCTCTCGCAACCGGGCGCCGCCCTTGCCGATGATGATGCCCTTCTGGCTGTCCCGCTCGACATACAGCACGGCGTGCACGTCGACCAGGTCGTCCCGATCCTCCCGCGGGATGACCTCCTCGATCACCACCGCCAGTGAATGTGGCAGCTCGTCACGCACTCCCTCGAGGGCGGCCTCGCGAATCAGCTCGGCCATCAGCACCTCCTCGGGTTCATCGGTCAGCTCACCGTCGGGGTAGTACGCCGGCCCCGGCGGTAACGCCGCGACAAGCACGTCGATCAGTACGTCGACTTGTTCCCCGGATACCGCTGACACCGGGACGATTTCGGCCGCGTTGCCGACCAGTTCGCTGACCGCGAATAACTGCGCGGCCACCCGGTCTTTGGGCACCTTGTCGATCTTGGTGACGATCGCCACCAGGGTGGTCTTCGGGGCGATCGAGCGGATCTGTTCGACGATCCAGCGGTCGCCTGGACCGACCGTTTCGTCGGCAGGAATACACAACCCGATGATGTCGACCTCGGTGTAGGTGTCGCGGACCAGTTCGTTGAGCCGCTTGCCCAGCAGCGTGCGGGGCCGGTGCAGACCTGGGGTGTCGACCAGAATCATCTGGAAATTCTCGCGGTGCACAATCCCGCGAATGGTGTGCCGGGTGGTCTGCGGGCGCATCGAGGTGATCGCCACCTTCGCGCCGACCAGCGCGTTGGTCAATGTCGACTTGCCGGTGTTGGGCCGGCCAACTAAACACACGAAGCCCGAACGGAACTCACTCACCCTGCGCTCCTCACCGAGCGTCGACTCGTGGCGACTTTTCGCGCGATTCGCGCCAAGAGTGCACGTTCGGCGAGATAGGCGTCATAGCGGGTTGCCGTTCATTCGTCGCCTTCGCTTTCCGCCGGTTCGATCGGGCTCAGCAGCACGGTGCCGACCCGCACCCGACCGCGGTGGTCGCGGCCCCCTTCGGCGTGCAGTCGCAAACCATGCGATATCACCTCGGCACCCGGCAGTGGGACACGGCCGAGCTCCAAAGCCAGCAGGCCGCCCACCGTGTCGACGTCGAGATCGTCGTCGAACTCCACGCCATACAACTCGCCTACGTCCTCGATCGGCAGTCGCGCCGATACCCGGAAGCGATTGTCTCCCAGCTCTTCTATCGGTGCCGTCTCGGCTTGGTCGTATTCGTCGGCGATCTCCCCGACGATTTCCTCGAGCACGTCTTCGATGCTCACCAAGCCGGCGATGGCGCCGTACTCGTCGACCAGCAGGGCCATGTGGATGCGGTCGCGTTGCATTTCACGTAGCAGGGTGTCCAGCGGTTTAGAGTCCGGTACGAACACCGGCGGACGCATCACCTGCGCCACGGTGGCGCCCTCGTTTCCGTCGCTGGAGAAAAGCGTCTGCTGCACAATATCTTTCAAGTACACGACGCCGAGGATGTCGTCGACATTCTCACCGATCACCGGTATGCGGGAATGTCCGCTTCGCACCGCCAGCGTCATCGCCTGACTCGGTGTCTTGTCGCCTTCTATCCAGACCATCTCGGTGCGCGGCACCATGACCTCCCGCGCCGGAGTATCGCCGAGTTCGAATACCGACTCGATCATCCGGCGTTCGTCGGCGGCGACAACGCCGCGTTGCTGCGCCAGGTCAACGACTTCGCGCAGTTCGATCTCGGATGCGAAGGGCCCGTTGCGGAAGCCGCGGCCGGGTGTGAGTGCGTTTCCGACCAACACGAGCAACCGGCTGATCGGCATCAGCAGCCACGAGATCACCTGCAGGGGAAGAGCGGTCGCCAGTGAGATGGAATACGCATTCTGGCGCCCGAGCGTGCGCGGACCCACGCCGATGACCACGAAGGTGGTCACCACCATGATGGCCGCGGCGCCCATCACCGCCCAGTCCAAACCGAAGTTGTCGTAAAGGAAGACGACGAGGAGGACGGTCGCGGTGATCTCACACGTAATCCGCAGCAGCACCACCAGGTTGATGTACCGGGGCCGGTCGCCCATCACCTTGAGCAGCGACCTGGCGCCGGGCCGCTCGTCGCGCACCAGCTCGTTCACCCGGGCCAGCGACACCGTGCTGATGGCGGCATCAAGGGCGGCGAAGATGCCGCCCAGACCGATCAGCACGATCGCACCGAACAGCTGATACGGGCTGGTCACGGCTGGTCGAAATACCTTGACTTGTCTAGCAACCGGCGGTCCCGCTCATGTTGGCGGTCGTACTGGTAGGCCTCGACCTGCTCGGCGACCCACTCTTCCAGCAACCGGTCTTGCAGGGCGAACATCTCTTTTTCCTCGTCCGGCTCGCCGTGGTCGTAGCCGAGCAGGTGAAGCACGCCGTGAATGGTCAGCAAGGCGAGCTCGTGGCCGAGGGTGTGACCCGCGGCGGTCGCCTGCTTGTTGGCGAATTCCGGGCACAGCACGATGTCGCCCAGCATGGCCGGACCCGGCTCGGGCGCGTCCGGGCGACCGCCCGGTTCGAGCTCATCCATGGGGAAGCTCATCACGTCCGTCGGTCCTGGCAGGTCCATCCAGCGCATGTGCAGGTCAGCCATGGCCGCGGTGTCCAGCAGCACCATCGAGAGCTCGGCGGCCGGGTTGACGTCCATCTGGTCGATGACGAACCGCGCGACACTGACCAGTTCGACTTCGGAGACGTCGATGCCCGACTCGTTGGACACTTCAATGCTCATAAGACACTCGTTGGCTTTCGCACGTTGCGCGGCATGGACACCATCATCGACGATTGCGGCTGCCGGATGCCCGCCGAGCCGCCCGGTTCATTCCGTTGCCGGGCTCCTCGTATCGCGCGTAGGCGTCCACGATCTCCCCCACCAGGCGATGGCGTACCACATCCGCGCTGGTCAGCTCCGCAATGTGAATGTCGTCGATGTCCTCGAGGATGTCGACAGCCGCCCGCAGCCCCGACCGTGCGCCACCCGGCAGGTCGACCTGGGTGACGTCGCCGGTGACGACCACCTTGGACCCGAAGCCCAGCCGGGTGAGGAACATCTTCATCTGTTCGGCGGTGGTGTTCTGCGCCTCGTCGAGGACGATGAACGCATCGTTGAGGGTGTTGTGCGTGAGCAGGAAGTCTTCGGTGACATAGAGCGAATCCGCGGCAGCAACCTGGATGCACACCGCTTCTTCGGTGCCGGCAGGGACAATTTGATCGATATAACGCATCGGCCGACCGCCGCCATCCGCGTCGTACTTCGCCACTTTCCGAGCCAGCCGGAACGGAACGACGCCCTCGGGCAGACGAATGTCGAGGGTGTGCGCATCGCGGCGATGGTGTACCGCTCGACCACGCGCCAGTCCTGGCGTGCGACCTTCGGCGGGGCGAGTCCGCTGGTAGACGACGCCGCCAAGCGACTGCACGAGAAACACCATGTCGTCGCGCAGCCGGTCGGAGACAGTCGTGAAGTGAATACGGCAGGTGCGTTCACGCTGAGTGACCGGACCGCCATCGGAGTCGAGCAGGCCCTGGAGCACCGCCAACCGCACTTCGGACGAATTGAGTAGGTATTCCTGCGGGATGAACTTCGTATTCGACCGTGTTCCCGCCAGGCCGATCTGTCGGAGAGCTGTCGTTACCGGGTTGGCGAGAGTGATGACCTCGCCGGGCCGGGTGATTCTGTTCAGCACATAGTCCACCGCGGTCTTGCGGCGCATTTCGACGCCCGGTATGAGCCGCCCGAGGGCCTCAGCCAGTTCGGGATCGGTCGTTGCAAAGCCCGGTGTCGTCGAACAGGTGAGGCAGCCGTCGCCCAACAGCAATCCGAGCGCGTACGGGTCGAGAGGCACAGGCTGTGCGTCGAAACTCACCGGCGCAATCAACAACGGCAGCTCGTAACGGTGATAGTGCGCGGCGCGTAGGTTGCCGATCATTTCCTTGGTCTGCAGCACCCGTGCTGGCTTCCCTCGACGGCGATCGGATCGCGTGTAGACCGACCAGAGGTGATCACCGGACGCCAGGGTCGACGACCCGTCCTGCGTCGAGACCCGATAGATCTCCTTGAAGCCTTGCGGATAGACACCGAGAACTTCCGTCGGGTTCCCATCCGAACCGATGACGAAGTCCCCAACTTGCAGCTCGCCGATGGGCCGGAAACCATTGGGGGTCAACACCTTGGTGAATATTGGCTGCGCGCGACCCCGCATGTATGCCAACGGTGCGACCTCGATTATCCCGGTGGACATCAACTTCGGGACCAGCTCGGCGTCCATCATGTCGTAGAGCGCGTCGTAAAGCGGCCGCAGATACGGGTCGATCTTCTCGCTCAATGTGCCCGGCAGAAAACCAAGGCGCTCACCGGCTTCCACCGCCGGACGGGTCAAGATGATGCGGCTGACCTGCTTGGTCTGCAAGGCGCGGACGGCCTTGGCCATGGCCAGATAAGTCTTGCCGGTGCCCGCCGGGCCGATCCCGAAGACAATGGTGTTGGAGTCGATCGCGTCGACGTACCGCTTCTGGTTGAGCGTCTTGGGCCGGATTGTCTTCCCGCGACGGGACAAGACGTCGAGCGTGAGGACCTCGGCCGGGGATTCGTCACCGGTGCCGAGCAGCATGGCGACGCTGTGCCGCACCACCTCCGGCGTCAGTGCCTGACCCCTGGCCACAATCGCCACCAGCTCCGAGACGGCGCGTTCAGCCAACGCGACATCGGCCGGCTCACCGGAAAGAGTGACGGTATTGCCGCGCACATGCAGGTCGGCGTTGAGGATGCGTTCGAGTGCACGCAGGTTCTCGTCGGCAGAACCAAGCAGGCTCACGACGAGGTCAGGCGGAACATCGATGCTGCTGCGAACTTGAGCGTCAGCCTGCCGGGCTACACCAGCGTCAGCAGCGCGGGTCTCGCGGGGCGTCACGTGGTTTCTGCTGCCTGCTT
>JAVROG010000122.1:0-3789 GCA_032162865.1 Mycobacterium sp.
CCACCGAGGAGGCGCGCGCTGCGGCGTACACGATCCCGTCCTACGAGGATCAGTACTACAGCCCGGACTTCGGCCAGGCCACCGGTGCTGCGGTTCCGCTGGACGACTACGGGTACTCCGACTACCGGTAGTTCGACGAGAAAAGCCCCGGGTTTACCCGGGGCTTTTTTCGTGCAGCGAGCGTGACAGCAGCTGCACGCTCGCTGCCGAACGTGAAGCTGGCTTGACGGTGGAGCCGCACACTAAGTAGAAGTCAGGCAACCGTGAACTCATGAGTCATTGAGCGGAACGGCGTGAGCCTGCCGTGGCTGTCGCGGCCCATCCCGTGGTGGACGATGCGGTACTGGCCCGTCGCCGCATCGTCGGGAATGTCCCACCGGATGCTTACGCGTGAGCCGCTCCGTCCTTCGCGCTGCCAGCGGAAGGTTGTCGACCAGTCGCCGTCGTCGGCGACCCGCACCCACTCGTCACCGTGCAGACGGATCACCTCGAGGTAGGTCCGGTTGCGCTGCAGGTCGTTATTGGGGTGTGCGCCTACGAAAACGGCTTCGACCGCTGTGCCGCGCCGACAGGTACCGGTCGGCTGGGCAAGGATCGCCCCGACCGACCCGCTGTCGGCTCCAACGCCACGCAGCCAGCTGCGCGGTTTGTTGGGCGGCGGGGCGGGCCCGGGTATCACCGGGCGGCCGTCGCGCATCGCCTCGGCGAGTCCGGCCACGGTCTGCATGAGTGCCGGGAGTTCCCAACGGCCGAACAAGGTGCTGCCACCCTCGTACCGCTGTTCCTGATATTCCTCGGGCGTGGTGACGTAGTGGATGTAGGCATTGCAATAGCCCACGCAGAGCACGTCATTCAGCTCAGCGCCGACGATCGAGGCCACCGTGCGCCGCAGTCGGAGTCCCGAGACGATCGTCGGTTCGCCTGGGATGCCAATCAGGTAGAGCCGCCCGATCCGCACCAGGTGGACGGGCACGATCTCCTGGACAAAGGGCTGCAGCCGGTTCAGCAGGTGGGCGGGCACCACGATGCCCTTCGGGGCCTGTGCTGCCCGCAACGAAGCAGCGAACCGGTAAATCGCACCGGACAGCTTGTCCCAGAATGGGTTTCGGCCCTGACGAAAGCCACGGAAGCCTTCCCCCTCATCGGTACCCGCCATGGTCGCAGCGGCGATCAGCGCGCGTCCCGTGCGGTGTTCTTGTCCGTCCGGCGTGTATTCGCCACGGACCTGCACGGCACCGAGATCGACGTAGGTAAACCGGGAGTCGACGCCGCTGCCGATCGGTGTGCCGGTGTCCAATTGTGTGACGGCATCGCTGAATTGGGACAAGCCGATGCGTCGGGTGTTCTCCAGTTCGTCCTGCGAAGCAGACGGCCCGCGAGCGATAGGTCCGTCGACGTGCGGGCTCATGTCGCCCGGATTGGTCTGGGCGAACGCGGCGATGAAGTCGGGCTGACCGGCGAGATAGTCCGCGCCGCCGACGGTTCGTTCCCAGTGGTAGGCCGCGTAGCCCTTGTTATCTCCGGAGATCAGCAGGTTGCGATTGGTCATGCTGGTGCCATGAGTGGGGAAAAAATGAATTGCACCCACCGTGCGGTCACCGCGATCGATGCGCACCAGCGTGGTGAGCGGGTCGATGCGGCCAGGGAAAAAATCCTTGTCCGCCAACGGGTTACGATCGAAAGACGAGGGCGAGCGATTGATGTTCGCGTCGCGCAACTCGCCGTGCGACAGCGTTACTTCGGCGGGCGCCACGTCCTCGTGGGCGTACCGGATCGACTCGACGATCCCGTCGACGATCGCCCCGAATGTCGCGGGCCGAAATCCGCTCGTCGACAGGTTGTACAGCAGGTGTCCGCAGTAACCGCCGGGGGCCGAGTGGGTGTGGGTCGTCGTGATCACGGTGTTCTGCGCCGAGTAGGTGTCGCCATAAGAATTCGCCAGCCGGCGCAGCACCTCGTCGGTCACGTTCTGCATGGGCAGCGGCAACTCGGCGACCACCAGCAACAGACGCGAGTTCGCGTCCTGGGGGCCGGTTTGGAAAACGAAGGCGCGTGACCGTAGCCGGAGGTGGATTCCCGCGGTGCGTTGCTCGATCTTGCCGTAGCCGAGCATCCCGCATTCGGTCGCTTCACCGGTGATGTCGGCGATGCCTCGACCCACTGAAAGCCCCACGGAAAGGCCCACAGGAAGCATTGGCTCGTCCTCCAACCTGTTGCTTACGGACACACACCCTATGCGGCAGGCCTGCCTGCGAACCGGCAGTCTTCATTAAACTGGCCAAGTGCTTATTGGTTCACATGTCCATCAAGAAGATCCCCTGGCCGCGGCTGCCGCAGACGGCGCCGACGTGGTCCAGTTCTTCCTGGGTAACCCGCAGAGTTGGAAGAAACCCAAGCCGCGTGACGACGCCGAGGCGTTGAAGGCGTCCAGCATGCCGCTCTACGTCCACGCGCCGTACCTCATCAACGTGGCATCGGCCAACAACCGCATCAGGATCCCGTCGCGCAAGATTCTGCAGGACACCTGTGACGCCGCCGCGGAAATCAACGCGACGGCCGTGATCGTGCATGGCGGCCACGCGGACGACAACGACATGGATGCCGGCTTCGAGCGATGGGTCAAGGCGCTGGCCTACCTGGAAACCGATGTCCAGATCTACCTGGAAAACACCGCGGGTGGTGATCATGCGATGGCCCGCTACTTCGACACCATCGGTCGGCTCTGGGATCACATCGGCGACAGCGGGATCGGATTCTGTCTGGACACCTGCCATGCGTGGGCCGCGGGGGAGGGACTGATCGACGCCGTCGAGCGGATCAAGGCCTTGACCGGGCGCATCGACCTGGTGCACTGCAACGATTCTCGGGACGCCGCTGGTTCGGGTGCCGACCGGCACGCCAACTTCGGCACCGGTCAGATCGACCCCGACCTGCTCGTCGCCGTCGTGACAGCCGCGGATGCGCCAGTGATCTGCGAAACCGCCGAGGAGGGGCGCAAGGACGACATCGCGTTCCTGCGCGAACGAACCGGCGACTGACAGCGTGGTCCGCCGTCTCGCAACGCTATTCGGGGTAGTCCTGTTAGTCGCGGGTTGCTCGGCGGTGCAGGATTGGATGCTGCCGACGGGCTTCGTCACCGGCACCAGCATGCACCACATCAATATCGGCGGACACGATCGCAGCTACCGGCTCTACCTGCCAGCCGGCCGGTCCGCGCCTGCTCCGCTGGTGGTCATGATGCACGGCTACTCCGCAACCGCCAGGCAAGCCGAAAAGGCCTCCAAATGGGATGAGACGGCCGACTCGGGCAAGTTTGTCGTGGCCTACCCGGATGGGCTCGACCGGGCTTGGAACGTAAACGGGGGAGGGTGCTGCGGCCAACCCGCGAGTGAGCGAGTCGACGACATCGGCTTCATCGGTGCGGTCGTCGCCGATATCGCGAAGAACGCCGGCGTCGACCCACGCAAGGTCTACGCGACCGGCATGAGCAACGGCGGCATCATGTCCTACACCCTGGCGTGTGCCACCGACATCTTCGCGGCGATCGGCCCGGTTGCCGGTGTGCAACTGAACTCCTGCCAAGCCCCGCACCCGACATCGGTCATGCACATTCATGGCACTGCCGATGAAGTGGTGCCCTATCCGGGTGGGCGGGGTTTCAAAGGGATGAACTTTCCACCAGCGCAAGCGTCGGATGCGTTCTGGCGCAACGTCGATCAATGCGGCGACCCCGCCGTCGCCACCACTGGTTCGGTCACCATCTCAACTGCCGAGTGTGCCGACAAACGC
>JAVROG010000123.1:0-5130 GCA_032162865.1 Mycobacterium sp.
CTCACAGGGTGACTACCTGATGCTCGAGAGCGGCCAGATGCTTTCGCTGTGCATGCCGATGCAATAGCGCTCCTCGAGAGGTCCGGCGGCTTCGCTACTACTGGGCAACTGCTCACGGTGATGACTCGTCAGCAGCTTAATGTCCAGGTCAAAAACGGTGGACTCGTCCGTGTCTGGTACGGCGTATACGCGGCAGAGAAACCAGATCTGTTGGGCCGCTTGGAGGCACTTGACGCTTTCATGGGCCAGCAAGCTGTCCCATGTTTGGGCACGGCTGCCGCGTTGTATGGGTTCGACACCGAAAACACCGGCGCTATTCACGTGCTCGATCCCGGCGTGCGAATGCGTCCCACGGTCGGTCTGATGGTTCATCAGCGCAGCGGCGCCCGATTACAGCGGGTCGATGGACGTCTCGCAACCGCTCCCGCGTGGACGGCTGTCGAGGTCGCGAGGCAGCTCCATCGACCGCGGTCTCTGGCGACTCTTGACGCAGCATTGCGTTCAACGCGCTGCACCCGCAACGAAATTGAAATCGCTGTTGCCGAACAGCGAGGGCGTCGAGGGATCGTCGCTGTGCGCGAACTATTGCCTTTCGCCGATGGACGCTCGGAATCCGCGATGGAAAGCGAGGCACGGCTTGTCATGATCGACCACGGGCTTCCGCTTCCGGAACTCCAATATCCGATCTACGGTCGCGACGGCGAACTGTGGCGAGTCGACTTCGCTTGGCCTCAAGCATGTCTCGCGGCCGAATACGAAAGTATCGACTGGCACGTGGGGCGTAACGAGATGCTCAAAGACAAGAGCCGCTGGGGCGGGATCCAGGAGCTTGGGTGGACGATTGTCCCGATTGTGGTCACCGATGTCAGGCACCAACCCCACCGCCTGGCCGAACGCATCGCTACGCACCTGAGCCGCTCATGACCCCTCGGCGAGCAGCCGCAGAATCGCACGCGGGAGCCCCGCGCAGTGCGATTCTGTGTCTGCTCGGCAACCCAAACTAGCCACCCGCCCGCTCGCGAGCTTCCTCCTCGGTTTCAACCGCGGGACCAGATCCGGGCAATGGCTTGCCGGCGACTTCCGGCGTGAACAGCAGCGTCACCACGCCCACCAGGCCGGCGACCATCAGCATGTACGCCGGCACCATGGTGTCGCCGGCGGTCGACACCAGCGCCTGGGCGATCAACGGGGTGATGCCGCCGACGGTGGATATCGAGAGGTTGTAGGAGATGGCCAACGCGCCGTAGCGCACCTTGGTGGGGAACAACGCCGGCAACGCCGACGGCGTCGTGCTGTCGAAGCACAGTTCCATCAGGCCGACCAGCAGCACACCAAGGAAGATCACCGGGTAGACATCGCCGGAGCGCATCAGCAGAAATGCCGGAATCGAACCCACGATGAGCAGGACGCAACCGGTCCGCATGATCGGTTTGACGCCGATCCGGTCGGACAACTTCGCGACGAACACGATCGTTGCCATCAGGATGGCCAAGGTGATCACGATCATCACCAGTGCGGGGGTTTCTGCCACGTGCACAACGGTTTTCAGGTATGTGGGCAGGTAGCCGGTGACCATGAAATCGGCGACTTGGGAGGTCAGTACCAGAGCGGCGCAGATCAGCATCGGCCGCCACTGCTCCACGACCGTACGGCGAAATTGCTGTCGGCCACCTTCTTCCGCGGCTTCCGCGTTCTCGCTCATCTGCTTGAAAGCCGGTGACTCGTCGAGTCGCAGTCGCATATACAGCGCGATCAAACCCAGCGGTGCGGCGAGTAGCAACGGAACTCGCCAGCCCCACGCCAGCCAGTCGTGATTCGGCAGCCAGGCGTGAAGCCCGGTCACCAAGAACCCGGCGAACACGAAGCCGATCAGGTTGCCCAACGGCAGGAAGCCGACCAACATGCCGCGCTTGCGATCCGGTGACTGCTCAACCAGGTAGGTCATCGCCCCGACGAACTCGCCGCCGGTCGAGAGGCCCTGAAACACCCGGGCGACGATGAGCAGGATCGGTGCCCAGATGCCGATTGCGCTGTAGCCGGGCAGCAGGCCGCTCATGGTGGTACCAGCCGTCATCATCAGGATGGTGATCACCAGAACCCGCTTGCGGCCGATCCGGTCACCGAGCGGACCGAAGATCATGCCGCCGATCGGGCGCACCACAAACGCCGCGGCCAGGGTGCCGAAAGTAGCGATGAGGTGGACGGCGCTGACGCTGTTACCGGGGTAAAACACCTGGGCGATCGTGGTGGCGATATAGCCGTAGACGCCGAAGTCGTACCACTCCATGACGTTGCCGATGGCGGTGCCCACGATGGCTGTGGACATCGCCTTCGGGTCCGTCACCCTGATCTCGTCGCGCGCCCACTTCTGCTGCGGATCCGTATTCATCGACACGTGTGTTACCCGTACTGCGCCGGATCGAACCAGTACGACGTGTTTAGACCGACTCCCGCCAGGAACTCCTCGAACGTCACAAGAACATTCCGCGGTAACTCAACTTGCTTTCGCGGACGGCCGCGCGAGGATTGCAGTAAGCGCGTTCTGTAGTTCGCCGTCAGGGTCATCAGGCAACTCCCCTATCCGCCATCCTACGAAGTCGTCCGGCCGCACCAACAGCGCTCCGCCTGCGCGAAGTCCGATGACGTCCAACCACTCCTGCTCCTCGATGCGGTGCATAGCGACCGGAATATCCAGGGCCGTGGATGCCGAAGCCGTAGCTGCACGCCACCGCTGATCGGCAGACAGCACGGTGAACCAGGGACCTGACAAATCGAGAGTGGAAATCCGCTGTCCGTCGCGCTGCAACCACAGGTGGGGAACGCGCGTGCCGGGTTGACCCCGCAACTCCTGCACCAAGTCAACAACATTCGGATCGGCCGAGTCCGGCTCATCGGTCAACACCGCGGTTGATCGGTATCGGTAGCCGATCAGTAGTTCGAACATCGAGCGCTCTTCGTCGGCCGCCAACTTTGGCCGGTCATCGCCCAACGGAAGGAGAGCCAGCGTCGGGCCGGTCAGTGACTGGTGGGCGGCGAAGCGACCGACCGGGTGCCGTTCGCTGTGATAGGTGGCCAGCAGCGCCGGCCCAGCGTTTCCATGCAGTACGGCGGCCAGCTTCCAGGCCAGGTTGTGCGCACTCTGAATGGCGGTGTTGGCTCCCCCTGCCTTGAACGGCGGCATGGTGTGCGCGCAATCGCCGACGAGAAGCACACGGCCACAACAGAATTGGTCTGCCACCTGTTCGTATGGTTGCCACGGCGCGATTTCGATGATCTGCACGTCGGTGGGCTCACCAACCGCCTCGGTCACCAACTCGCGACAACGCTGCGGCGTGAAGTGTGCGGCCGTTTCGCCTATTGCGGGAAAGTAGGTCGTGATGAACATGCCGCGGTCCTCGTCGACCCTGAGAAAGATGCCCGGTGCGGCAGAATTGCTGACCTGCACGGCAGCACCATTGTCGAGACTCGGGGCGAATTTACGCCACGCGGCGCGAAAGTAGATGAATATCACGAAGATTGGTAGCGCTCCCAACCCGGAGGTGGGGATCGACAGCGCTTTGCGGGTCGGGCTGTGCACACCGTCGGCAGCAATCAGATACTCGGCTCGAATGGTCTCCGATCTGCCCGAGTCCCGGTCGGCGACGACGGCGGTGACGCCCGCGTCGTCCATCTCAAATGAGAGGAGCTCCGTGCCATAGAGCACGTCGCTGCCGCGACTGCGCGTCGCTCTCAGCAGCATTGGCTCGGACTCGCTCTGCGGGCAATACTGTGCCGCGGCCTCGGGACTCACGGTGTCCAATCCGGCGAAGATCGCGTCCATGTCGATCGCCGGACGCTCCTCCGTGCTAGCCAGTGTCGGCTTGACAACCATGGTTGAAACCCGCTCAGCCACCGCGTGCACCTCGTCGCCCAGACCCAGCCCCCGCAGGATTTCCAGGCTCCGGAAGCTCAGGTTGCGGGCCTTCGGATAGATGAACGTCTCACGCCGTCGGTCGACCAGCAGCGAGTGCACGCCGTGTTGGGCAAGCAGTGCCGACGTCGCCAGCCCGCCCAACCCGGCACCGGCGATCAGTACCCGAACGTGCTTCGAGGCTTCCCCCGTCATGGTTACGAACCTACAACTCCCGCCAGGAACTCCTCGGCGACGCTCACCACCCGCTCGCGGTCGCGCGCCACCAGACCGATGCGGGTCCGGCGATCCAGGATATCGCCGACATCCAATGCGCCCTCGTGAGTTACGGCGTACTCGAACTCGGCCCGGGTGACATCGATACCGTCGACTACCGGGTCGGTGGGCCGCTCGCACGTGGCGCTGGCAACGACATTGGCCGACTCGGCCCCGTAACGCGCCACCAGCGACGCCGGCAACGCAATGCCGGCCGGTCCCGCGGGCCCGGGATTGGCCGACGCACCGATCAGCGGCAGGTTGCGGGTCCGGCACTCACCGGCGGGCAGCTGCCGCAGACTGACCGCCCGGTTCAGCACATCTTCAGCCATGTAACGGTATTCGGTGAGCTTGCCGCCCACTACGCTGATCACCCCGGACGGCGATTCTAAGATGGCATGGTCGCGAGACACATCGGCGGTGCGGCCCGCGCCGGTGTCGATCAGCGGCCGCAGACCGGCGTAGGAGCCGATCACATCGGAGGCGCCAACGGTGGTCCCCAGCGCTGTATTCACCGTGTCCAGCAGGAACGTGATCTCCTCCGAAGATGGTTCTGGCACATCGGGAATCGGGCCGGGCGCGTCCTCGTCGGTCAATCCGAGGTAGATGCGGCCGAGCTGCTCGGGCATGGCGAACACAAACCTGTTGAGCTCACCGGGAATTGGAATGGTCAGCGCTGCAGTCGGATTGCCGAATGCGCTGGCATCGAACACCAGATGCGTTCCGCGGCTTGGCCGTAGCGTCAACGCCGGGTCGATGTCTCCGCCCCACACCCCCGCCGCACTGATGACGGCACCGGCCGACACATCGAACGACTGTCCGCTGCGCTGGTCGGTCAACCGCACCGAGCTGGCGGTGGCCTCCGAGGCGGCCACGTAGGTGAGGATCCGGGCGCCGTGTTGGGCCGCGGTGCGCGCGACCGCCGTGACCAGCCGGGCGTCATCGATCAACTGGCCGTCGTAGTT
>JAVROG010000124.1:0-2749 GCA_032162865.1 Mycobacterium sp.
GTGTGGGCCCACTACGCCTCCACCACCAAGCAGGAAAGCACCGGTGTGCCTTTCCTGGAACCGCTGAGCGACAAGGACATTGCCGACGCATTGTCGGCGGCGTCCTCGGTCGGCGATGACCGCATCCAGAAGACCGCCACCGGCCGGGTCAACCCGGAGTCGTGGACCCACGGCTCCTCGGAGCAGCGTCAGCACTGGTTCACCGTCGGCTACCAGACCGGCGACCCCAACCAGTGCGACACCTACCACGCATCCGACCTGAACTAGCTCAAAACAGCGTCGGCTGTAGCGTCTCGACGGTTTGCGGTGGCGGGGCGGCATCGAAGCGCCGCTGATCGCCGGCCAGTCCGTATGTGGCGATCAGCGGTGCCACCCTCGCGCGGAGCTCGTCCCGGTAGGACTGCGGCAAATACGCCCCACGCCGATACAACTCGCGATACCGGCCCACCAGCTGCGGATAGGTGCGCGTCAGCCACGACATGAACCAGCCGCGGGTCGATCCACGCAAGTGCAGGCCGAAAACCGTGACTCCGACGGCCCCGGCCTCCGCGATCTGGCGCAGCAATCCGTCGAGATGCTCGACAGAATCAGTCAGATACGGCAATACCGGCGCCACCATCACGTGACAGTCCAAACCGGCTTCGCGAATCGCGGCGACCAATCCGAGGCGGGCCTGCGGGCCCGGCGTGCCGGGCTCGACCTGCTTGTGCAGTTCGGGGTCACCGACCGCAAGCGAGACGGCGAGGCTGACCGGCACCTGTTCGGCCGCGTCGGCGATCAGTGGCAGATCACGGCGCAGCAGCGTGCCCTTGGTCAGGATCGACAGCGGCGTGCCCGACGCCGCCAGCGCGCCGATGATGCCGGGCATCAGCGCGTAGCGACCCTCGGCGCGTTGATAGGGGTCGGTGTTGGTACCCAGCGCAACCGTCTCGCGACACCACGACTTTCGGGCCAGTTCGCGACGCAGCACATCGACGACGTTGGTCTTGACGACGACCTGGGTGTCGAAGTCGTTGCCGCAGTCGAAATCCAGATACTCGTGGGTCGGCCGGGCGAAGCAGTATCGGCAAGCGTGCGAGCAACCGCGGTATCCGTTGACGGTGTATTGGAATGGCAGCGCTGCGGCGCGCGGAATTCGGTTCAGCGCCGATTTACACAGGACCTCGTGAAACGTGATGCCCTCGAACTGCGGCGTCCGCACACTGCGGACGAAGCCGATGCGTTCCAATCCGGGCAGCGCGCCGTCGTCGACGTCGATGCTCTGGTGGTCCCACCGCATACCCTATTCGAACGCTTGTTCGAGTCGATGTCAACCCCACGGCCAGGTTGGTTCCTATCGCGATCAGCCTCTCGGCTCGTCGCCAATACGCCTGCGGTGAGCCGGTTGTCATTTAAGCTGGGTCATCGTGACGTCTGATACTGACGCCCCTAAAGAAAACAAAAATCTTAAGTGGGCAATGGGTGGGGTGGCCGCGGTGGCGGTCTTGGCAACGATCGTCGCGGCGGTATTGCTATTCGGCGGTGGGGATTCGGGGGGGCCCAAAGGCGGCTCGGACAATGGTTCGGGCCAGGAGACCGCCCCCGTGGCCAGCGCGAAAGATACCGGGCCCGTGGCGGTGATCACCGACGATCCGAGTTGCACGGCGTGGACGGCGATCAACAGTCAACTGGCGAACGGTGGCCAGGGGCTGTGGAACGATCGCGACCGGTCGGTGCCCGCTTCGGCGTGGACGCCGAAGCTGCGTGCGCAATTCATCGCAGCCGGCCAGTCGATGCGCGGCGCGGCGGCGCAAACGGTCGGCCTGGTCAAGCTGACGCCGCATCGGGTGATGCGTGAGCTCTACCAGCAGTTCATCGCATATGCGCGCGCCTACTCCGAGCGGATCCCCAAATACACGCCGGCCGACAATAATTTGGCCGGCGCCGCGAACAGTGCCTCGTCCGCGCTGGGATCGATCTGCGCCGCCATCACCGACGGGTCGGCAGCGGCCCGCGGTCCGCTGGTGTCGCCGTCGCCGCCGCCGTCCGACATCGCCCCGGTGGGCAACCTCGCGAACCCGCAGCCCATGCTCACCAACGACAACTCCGTGTGCTCCGCCTGGAGGTCGGCGTTGGACGAGTTCGGCAAGCAGACCGCCGCGTGGCAGGAAATGGATCCCAATGTCCCGTCGATCTATTGGAATAAAGAGCAGAAGGCGGTCAACTACGCGGTTGGACCCGTGATGAACTCGTTTGCCGGCAAAATGGAACAGCTTGGCCGGCAAAGCGATAACGCGGTCTTCCAGGATGTGGCGAACCTTTCGGCCCAGTACCGTCGCGCGTTTGTCACGGCGCTGCCGACCTACACTCCGACCGACAATCACTTGGCCAACGCGGCCAACTTCACCTCGACGACCATCCTTGGTGCGTGTGTAGCAGTTGCTGAGTAGGCGCGCATCCGGCGCCCACTCAGGCTGCTCGATGTCAGAAGAGCGTGAACAGATCGACTACCCAGCCACTGGCGTTGGGCGAGCATGTTTCGGTGTCTACGGCGATAAGAATGGGCGCGCAATGCTCCCAAAAGAAAACACACCGGGCATCGCGATACCCGGTGTGTTTCGAACCCTTACTCGGTGAGGCGTCAGGCCCAGCTGCCGCCGACGGCGGAGTCGGTGCTGCTCATGTTGTTGCCGGCGGTCTGGACTTTCTGGCCGTGGCTGTTGGCTTGTTCGTAGATGGTCTGGAAGTTGCGGCCCAACTGGGTGATGAA
>JAVROG010000125.1:0-3117 GCA_032162865.1 Mycobacterium sp.
CGCGGCGTCAGTTCGAGCATCTTGGAACCCAGAATTGTCTCGGTCTTGATGGCCGCTTCCGTACGCTCGCCCAGTTCGACGCCTTTTCGGACCGTGAAGCCGACCCGAACTTTGGTGCCCTCCAGACGGACGTCTGAGACCCTGCCGACCCCCACGCCGGAAACGCGCACCTGGTTCTTGGGCTTGATGCCACCGGCTTCGGCGAAATAGGCCGCATAGTTGTCATAGCCATTCACAAACGGCAGCTTGTTGTACTGGAAGGCGACGATGACCACACACGTCACGAGCACGGTGCCCATGACCCCCAACAGGAAGGGGCTGCGCGTTTTGCCGGGTTTGCTTTTGGATGGGCTCATTGTGGGGTGCACCGCCCGCTGGGCTGATTTATCAACTTGACGTAGATCGGGTTGCCCCCCTTGCCGTTGAGCTTGAGCAACACTTCGCAGAAATAGAAGCCGAAATAGTCGCCGTTCAGGCCCTGCCTGGACAGCACCTGATAGACGTCGGGAAGAGTGTGGATCAGGTGGTCGACATATTCGCGGTCGGCTAGTACCTGGCTCGACATGCGGTCGGTCTCGTGCACCACGTCCTTGATCGGTTGGCGTGCCTGGACAAGTAAGTCGGCGATCGACCCAGCGGCAGCGTTTACGTAGGCCAGCCCGGTCGATATGTCAGTTTTACGCTGTGCCAGACCGTCGACGAACTGGGACAGCTTGTCCAAGGCATCCGAAAACTCGTGGTCGCGCGTGGCGAAGGTGTGCAGCACGGTGTTCAAGTTGGTGATCAGCTGGCCGATCAGCTCGCTGCGTCCCGCCAGCGTCGAGGTCAGCGTCGCGGTCTGCGCCAGCACCGAGGAAAGGGTGCCGCCCTGGCCCTGGAAAATTCGCAGCAATTGACCCGACAGCGCGTTGACCTGGTCGGGGTCCAGCGCGCGGAACAGGGGCCGGAAACCGCCGATCAATACATCGATGTCGAGTGCCGGCGCCGTGCGCGCCAGCGGAATCGTCCCGCCGGGGGCCAGCCGGTGCGGCGACCCGGCACCCTCCTCCAGGGCCAGAAAACGGTCGCCGATCAGATTCTCGTAGCGCACGACGGCCCTAGTGCCCTCGGTGAGTCGCAGACCCTTGTCGATGGCGAAGTCGATGCTCACTGTGCCGTCGCGGTGCAGGTTGATGTCACCGACCTTGCCGACCTCCGCGCCGGCAATGCGGACAAAGTTGCCGGATTTCAATCCCGATATGTTGGTGAACACCGCGTGATAGTCGGCGCGGTCCTCGAAGCGCAGCTGACCGAACACCGCGATCAGCGCGAACGTGAAAACCAGGCACACCACCGTGAACATTGCGACCCGAGCCCAAATTTTGAAAGTGCTGGGCCTTTCTCCTTGGCTCATGGCGGCGGCTGGCCCCCGCGATAGAAGTAGCGCGGCGGTTCCGGTGGATTCTTCGTGGTCGGGAAGTAGTTCGACCACCACGGATTGCCGACGGCGAGGTTGGTGCGAATCTCGTTCGGTTCGGTGCCCCACCCGGTATCGGTAACCAGCGCGCGCACCGGATAATTCGCGCTCGGGTCGGGCAGCGACCCACAACTGGGCTTGCCCCCGGGGCCACCGGTGGCGTTGACCTTCGGAAGGTGCTTCGGGTATCGGTACGGGTCATCGCCGAAAAGCAGTCCGGCGTCCATGATGAACGAATAACCGTTGCCGCCCAAAGTGTGTCGGCCGCCGTGCTCCACGTACCATTGCGCGCCTTGAAACAGGCACGTGTAGGTCGGGGAGTACATGTCCAGCAGCCTCGTGGTCGGGTCGAGCAGATTGATTGCCCGCACGATGTTGGTTTCGTTTCGCCCGACAACGCTGATGCCCGTCTGGCTGAAGCCGATGGCCGACATCAGCAACGCGTCCAGCGACTGCTGGTTCTCAGTGATGGTCGTGCTGGTAGTTGTCACAGAGTCGAGGATCGACAAGATATCTTGCGCCGCAATGGAATACACGGCTGCAGTCTTGCCGAATAATTTCCAGTCCTGATGTATGGTGTCCAGCCGGGGATTGACGGCCAGCAGCAGGTTGTTGGCACCGGTGATTGCCTCGCCGAGTCGATCGCCCTTGCCGCGCACCGATTGTGCGAAGGCCGACAGAATCGAGTTCAGCTTCGCCGGGTCAATGGTCTGGACCAACGACTGCAGGTTCTCGAAAACCGTATTGACTTCCACGGTCACGTTGCGGGAGTGCAACACCGCGCCGGGCTTCAGTCCCACCGGGCTGGGATGTTCGGGCGCTGTCAGTTCGACGAACTTGGACCCGAACGCGGTAGTCGATTTGATCTCCGCCTCGACGTTGCTCGGTAGAAATTTGAAGGCGCCGGGCTGCATCTTCAATTTCAACTGGGCCGTTTTGACGTCGGTGCCGATCGCCCCGACTTGGCCGACCTGCACACCACGAAACTTGACCTTGGCGCCCTGTTCCATCACCAGTCCCACCCGGTCCGAGACAATGGTGAGCGGGATGGATTGTTCGAATTTGCCGGAGAACATTCCCGCGGTCATCGCGATCAGACCAGCGATAAGGACGAACAATATCGGCGCATACCAGACTGGATCGATTCTGCTTGCGCGGACTCTGTTCGTCCTACCGATTCCACTATTTCTGTGGGTGCTCACAGCGGCTAACCCGACAGGTTGAAGTTGCCGTGCTGCCCATAGACGGATAGCGAAATCATCAGGCACACAAAGGCTGTGACTATCATCGACGACCGCACGGAGCGACCGACGGCCTCCCCCACTCCGGCTGGACCGCCGGAGGCGGTGAATCCGTAGTAGGTGTGCACGACCATCACACCCGTGGCCATCGCCAGCGCCGACGCGAACGACCACAACAGATCGGTCGGGTGCAGGAACGTGGCGAAGTAGTGCTCGTAGACACCACGAGACTGGCCGTAGACGGAAATGGTGAGGAACTTGGCCGCGATGAACGACATCAGCACTGCGACGGCATAGAGCGGGATAACGACCAAGACACCTGCGATGATCCGCGTCGATGCCAGATAGGTGATCGCGCGGATGCCCATCACTTCCAGCGCGTCGATCTCCTCGTTGATCCGCATGGCGCCCAGCTGTGCC
>JAVROG010000126.1:0-3814 GCA_032162865.1 Mycobacterium sp.
TCACGAAGTCGAATCCGTCCAAGTCGCGCAGCGGATCCAATGCGTGCGAACAGAATTCACGCACCAGCCCTTCTACGGCGAGCATCCGCCGCGGCGTGAATACCCGCGACAACAGACGTCGGTGCAAGTCGTGCAGGGGCGGGTCCTCGAACAGCAGGATTCCCGGCGGTACTTCGATGCCGCTGAACAGGATGTCCGCGGTGGTGCCCCGTCCCGACCGATAGGTCTGCCAATCAGGAAGTGCAGGCGCCACATCGTCGTAGCGACTCAGCGCATAGAAGTTGTATTTTTCGTTGAAATATAGTGGCGCCTCTGCCCGCATCCGTTTCCACACCGAATACGGATCATCATCGATGGCGTGGTCGAAGGGATCGTAATACAGCTCCGTGTTTTGCTGACTGATCACTCATCCGCCTTGTCGGGGTTGGTTTGGTACGCCGGGGAATAACTGTTCGTTGGGTCCCGAGTTCACATAGCCGCCCAGCATCGTAATCAGATGGGGCGCAAAGACCGCGCCGTAGAGGAGGTTTCCGATCAGGACGACAGTGCCGACGGATAGGACGGTCGACTTGACGCGACTTTTCGTCATCGTTTCCGCCCACATCTCGACGAGATTCCGTCCGTAAGAATCCGTGCGGCCCAGCAGGTAGGTGAAGACCATAATCTGCACACCCAGCGCGATGGAGTCATAGATCGGGTACTGATGCTTGGTCCCCTCAAAGACTGCAAGCCCCGGGATCACGTACGCGTAGTAGAAAACGCCGAGCCGAGCACCGATGAACGCGTTGAAGACAAAGGCCCAGCAGAAACCGACGACGAAACCGACGGTGAGGAGGGTAAACGGTCTTCGCCAACCGAAGCGTGCGGCCACCCGTCGCCCGAGCGCGGCGCCGATCACGGCGGGCAGCACGAAATAGCCGATGTAACCGAGGGGCACGGATGACGGCAACCCACCCCACGTCTTGTTCACTGGCCACCACGACGGCATGCGCGGCAGGGACGGCGGAAACTGCGCGTACATCACCCAGTCGTAGGGCGCCTCGATCCACGAGAACGAAATTGCCGAGACGCACAGCAGCAAGAGTGGGTGAATCCGGCGGGCGCGGATGCTCAAATAGACGCCGACCGCGGTGAATATGATGCCGCTGGCCCAACCGAAGATGACCGCCCCGGCGAGCAACGGCGTCAACTCAGTGCTCATCGAATGGGCTCGTCAGCGGGGCGACTTGGATGGGCTCGTCACGCGACGCGCCGCGGGCTTCGGGGTCGAAGTAGTAGACCCCACCGAATATCAGCGCGATCAACCCGAACAGAGTGCCGAGCATGATGACCGCGCCCACAATCACTCCCTTCCGAAAGCATCAGCGATGCTTTTAATAGTGGACACTATTCTAAGGGCAGGGTCAAGACCGACTATCGTGAATGCCGTCAACCGCTGAGCGCGGTTCGAGGAGTGAGCAACCGTGCCCCAGCGCCAGTCGTCCGAGAAGCGGGTCGCGACGAAGTCGTCGGCTCCGACCAGCCGCCGCCCCCGTGGCGAGCCACGCAGGCTGCTGCTCGATGCCGCCCGGGAGCTGTTCGCCCGCCAGGACTACCGCACCACAACCACACGCGAAATCGCCGAGGCCGCCGGAGTCAGCGAATACCTGGTCTTCCGCAATTTCGGCTCAAAGGCCGGACTGTTCCGGGAAGCTCTTGTCCTACCGTTCACCAGCTTCGTCGACGACTTCGGCCGGACCTGGCAGTCCGTTGTTCCCGAGGAGACCGACGAAGAGGACCTCGCCCGGCATTTCGTCGGGCAGCTCTACGACCTGATTGTGGAACATCGAGGCCTGCTGTTGACGCTGGCGGCATCGGAAACGTTCAGCGATGAGGAAATTGCCGACGCCGGCATCGCCGAGATCAGGCGGGCTATCGCGGTGCTCGGTCGAATCGGCGCCGAGGGCATGAGCTTGCGCGGCATACGGTCGACCGAGCGGGATCTGCCGGCGCACTCCACGGTCGCGGTGGTCGTCGGCATGGTTGCCTTGCGTTCGACGTTCTTCGGCGAAAAGCCGCCTCCGCGCGACGCGATCGTTGATGAACTTGTGCAGGCCATTCTGCATGGGTTCCTGCATCGGCACGAGTAAGTCCCTGGCGCTAATTCAGCGGTTCTTCGCCGGCAAGAACCGTGCGGTGCATGAGACGACCGCTGTCGACGGCATACGGTAGGGCTCGGTGCATGGTGCCGGTGTTGTCCCACATGAGCAGGTCGCCATGCTGCCACTCATGCCGGTAGACGTACCGCGGCTGGGTCGCCCAGTCACGCAGGCGCGCAAGCAATGCACGGCTCTGCTCCACCGGCAATCCGATCACGTAATCCGCTGTCGCGCCGAGGAGTAATGACTTGCGTCCGGACTGGTGCGTCCACACCATCGGGCAGGACTTCGTCGGGGATTTCTGCCAGAAAGCGATCTCCTCGTAGCTCATCTCCGGTCGCACGTAGTACTGCGAACGCTCGGCACTGTGCACCACCCGAAGCCCAGCGATTGCCTCCTTTTCGGCATCCGGCAAATCGTCGTAAGCCGCGTAGGTGTTGGCGAACTCGGTCTGCCCACCGGAGTCCGACAGCTTCATTGCCCGCAGCACCGTCGCCAGATTGGGGTATGGCTGTAGCGAGCCGTCGAAATGCCAGAACAATGAGCCTTTCAAGTACTCAGCTCGCTGATTGACGTTCTTGTCGAGCGAGATCTTGTAAATTCCGCCATCACCCTCGTTCTGCACAATGTTGCCAAGGGTTTTGGCGATAGCTACCTGCTGCTCGTCGCTGATCTTCAGTCCGCGAAAGAAGATCACTCCGCGCCGCTCCAGCGTCGCGCGGATGTTCTCCGCTTCGCGGCCACTGAGCAGCGTCTCCAGGTCCGTCCTGATCTCGCTACCGATTTCCGTTGTGCAGTCGATGATTTCGAGTCTGGTGGTGGAAATTCCCATCAGCTCAGCCTCGTCAGAATGGTGTTCGCCGAATGCTTCACCCGCGGCTGCTTCCACAGCTCGACTGCCAGCGAGACCGTGATCAACGAGTACAGCAGATTGCGCAGGTTCGCGACGTCCTGCGGCAGCGGTTCGGAATAGTCGAACTTGTCGATGTAGGCGACCGCTTCCTGTGCATGCGGAAACAACTCGTCGTAGAACGCCTGTATCTCGGTCATCGAACTGTTCACGCGCTTGACGTAGCGCTCGTGCCCGTCCTCGATGGCCCAGTCGGCCACCAGGTGCTCGAGTTCTGAAAACTCCTGGGGTAGCAGCGCGTTCATTGGCCTGCCCCGGAGGCGAGGCGGGCCTTCTCGCCGGCCTCCACATAGTCGCCCACCACCTTGTGCAGATGACGAAGCAGGATCTCCTCGTCATTCATCGTGAAATGCGTCAGTGCGCCGCTGTTCAGCATTGCCTGCAAACCTTCAGACGGGCTGGCGTCTTCCAGGATGATGTCGTTGAGGAAGGTCACTGTCAGCTCTTGCCCCAACCGCTCTTTGTGCGTCTTGGGCGGCTGATAGAACATCTCGACTTCAAAGATGTGTGAGTGCGGGCCCGTCGGCCAATGGGTGTGCGTGCTGAAGCCGGATGAACCGAAGATCAGCACGAAATTGGGAAAGAACTGGAAAGAATCGAAGCCATATTTCTCCGAACGCGTGGGATTGAGTCCTGCCGGCATCGGGCCGCGATCGGTGCGCTTGGTCCACGGACCGGCCGCGCTGGCCTCCATCACGCATTCAATCGGCTTCGAGTAAGGCGTCTTTCGCGAAGGCTCACCGGAGAAGGAGAACATCCGATGCGG
>JAVROG010000127.1:0-3234 GCA_032162865.1 Mycobacterium sp.
AGTAGTTGGTGCAAGATACGTTGTGCCTCAGCTTTTTTCAGGTCGAGAGTCAATGACTCCTTGCCCCGGTTCAACCACACGAAAGAGCTGGAGTCACCGTGCACACTGTGGTCGTACCCGCGGGCGAAATCGCCACCGTCGGGCCGCTCCACCTTGATTACCCTGGCGCCAAGGTCGGCCAGTTGCCGGGTGGCGTACGGTGCCGCCACTGCTTGTTCGAGGCTGACGACGGTGACGCCGGATAGTGGGCCCACGCTCGGCACCCCGATGTTCTGACTCACTGGCGG
Source organism: Mycobacterium sp. (assembly GCA_032162865.1). Classification (GTDB taxonomy): domain Bacteria; phylum Actinomycetota; class Actinomycetes; order Mycobacteriales; family Mycobacteriaceae; genus Mycobacterium. Next base: position 288 of record JAVROG010000127.1, read on the forward strand.
ACTGGCGATGGGGATGTCAAGGCGAAGGCGTCGCGCTGACCGCGCGGGGATTCAGTCGGGAGGAACATGAGAATCCATTCGGTCGATCGCGATGACGATAGCGTCAGATATAGCTGATGACGGGCGATAAAGAGCACTATTCTGCCTCGCAGAACCGTATCGAATCTATGTACAAGACGTCAGAATAGTCTATGGTGGCGGTGTGACGCAGGCGGCCGCTGTCTCGGGCACACGGGTCATCGAACTGGCGGGCATGGGGCCCGGTCCGCACGCAGCGATGGTCCTTGCGGATCTGGGCGCGGACGTCGTGCGGGTGCAACCTGCCGATCAGCTCGGAGACCGCGGCAACCCGCAGCTGCGGGGGCGTCGAGTTGTGGAAGCGAACCTGAAGGATCCCACCGACTTCCTGAACACCGACGCGTGCGTGACGCCGGTGTTGAGTCTGGCGGAGGCGGCCACGGACGCACATTTGACGGAGCGGGGCGTGTTTATCGAGATCGACGGGGTGACGCAACCAGCGCCAGCTCCCCGGTTCTCCCGAACCCCGCAGCTCATTCCATCAGGACCGCCTCGGCACGCTGAAGTAATGGCCGATCTCTGGCTGGACTGACGCAACCATGGCACTTCCTGACCTCGTACTCGTGCACGGTGGCGAACACGCCGCCGACTGTTGGGCTCTTGTCGTTGCGGAATTACGTTGTCAGGAAACAGAATTACGCACGCTAGCGGTGGACCTTCCGGGTCGGGGCGGCACGCCGGGTGACCTCGCGGCTGCGACGATCGACGAATGGGTGAACTCTGTCGTCGCCGATATCGAACGGGAAGGCCTTGGGGAGATCGTGATCGTTGGCCACTCCATGGCCGGCGTGACGGTGCCGGGCGTCGTAGCCAAGCTTGGCTCTACACGGATACGCGAGATGATTCTGGCGGCCGCGTTTGTCCCTCCGCAGGGCCAGGCGATTGTGGACACGCTCGGCGGCCCATTGGCGTGGTTCGCTCGGCGCGCTGCGAGATCGGGCAGACCCACGAAAGTTCCGCGCCTCGCCGCTCAACACGCGTTCTGCAATGGCATGTCAAAGCAACAACGCGAGTTCGCGTTGTCTCGGTTGTATCCGGAATCTGCCTGCATCCCAGCCGAACCTGTCGATCGCAGCGCGCTCCCTGGCGACGTGCCGCGCACGTGGATACTCACCACCCGCGATAGAGCCTTATCGATCCAATCGCAGCAGGCCAGCATCGCGGCGCTGGGCGGCGTCAAGGACGTGATCACCATCGACGCCTGCCACGACTTGATGATCAGCCACCCGAAACGGCTGGCGCAGATCCTGGTCGAGCGGTGCCGGCTACACGCGACTTAGGCCGCGGGCGGGCGTCAGGTGATGGCCCCTTCGATCTTCAACTCGATGAGCGCGTAGTCGTCCATGCCCAGTTCCCGCAGTACCTCGTCGGTGTGTTCGGCGAACATCGGCGCCCGGGTCAGATGTGCGGCCGCGCCGTCGAACTTCACCGGATTGGCCACCAATCGCTGTTCGTTTCCCTGGGCGTCCCGGACGTCGGCGATGCGCCCGTTGGCGATCAGCGACTCGTCGTTGGCGACTTCCCAGGCGTCCTGCACTGGTGCCCACTGACCGCGTAGCAGATTCAACAACCGCGTGCACTCGTCGAACGTCCGCGATCCGAACGCGTCGGCGAGCAATGCAGTGGCCTCGTCGGCGTGGGTGGCCAGCGAATCCAGTGACGTGAACCGCTCGTCGACGGCGGCCGATCCGAGCCCGAAGAGCCGGCACATTGCAGCCCAGTACCGGGTTGGCTGCAACATCGACAGTTGGATGAATCGTCCGTCGGAGCAACGGAAGGCCCCAGTGAGCGGGTTGCCCGGCGCTTGGGTGCGGTGGTCGATCTTCGGTAGCGGGCAGCCGTAGAGCATAGCCAGGTTCACGCTGGACTGGTTGGCCCACGCCCCGACTGCCAGCAGCGACACGTCGACGACGGACGTCCGCCCGGTCGCCTGCCTTCCGTAGAGGGCCGCGGCTACCGCGCCGGCGATGGTGATGCCCCCGATATTGTCGCCGAACGCGCCCGCGGGCATCCCCGTGGGCACCTCGGAGTCGGCTGGCGTGACGCCATCGGCGTTGCCCGCCTGCGCCCAGAACGCCGTCGCATCGTGCGCGCCGGTCTCACGGTCTGGTCCTTCGCTTCCGAAGCCGCTTCCCGCAACGTAGACGATCGACGGGTTGATCCGCCGTATCTCGTCGAGGTCGATGCGAAGCTTCGCCCGTGCCTGGGGCAGCAAATTCGTCAGGAAGACGTCGCTGCGCCTGACGAGTTCCTCGAAAACCGGCCGAGTCTGCTTCAGCGCCAAGGACAGTCCGACACTGCGCTTGCCGCGGTTGGGCGCCTCGACCGTAGGCGAGAACGACACTCCCGGCGCGGTGGCGGAGCGACCGGCCACCGTGACGAGTCCCCGCTGCGCATCGCCGGTCACCGGATTCTCGATCTTGATGACATCGGCGCCCCAGTCGGCCAGGACCGCGCCCGCGGAGGGCACGAAGGTGAACTGCGCGACTTCGAGGACGCGCACGCCGGTCATCGGTTGCTGCATCTAGCCCTCCGTCCTGCTAGCAGGCTCACACGTCGCCGTGATGGAAGAGGTTCCGTCGAAGGGCGACTTGTGGGCGTTGTCTACCGCAGTCGCCGCCTGCGCCCTCCGAACGTTGCCCACATAGGTTACTAGGTTAGCAATGTTGCGGCGGGGCGTCGAGGGATCTCGCGATTGGCGATGCACTCCGGCGTGGTGGCGCTGCCGGATTGCCGGCTCGACGAGCAACATGTGACCGTGCATGACACCCCTACTTGATCAACGACCGGGCGATGACTTCGCGTTGGACCTCGGTGGCACCTTCGCCGAGTCGCTTGACGCGCAGGTCGCGGAACCAGCGTTCCAACG
>JAVROG010000128.1:0-12291 GCA_032162865.1 Mycobacterium sp.
CGGGCGATGGCGTCGGATTGGCCTGCCCGCCATCTTCGATCGGAAGGACGGTCCAGCGAACGGCAACCGTCGCACCGGCACCGTTGGTGAACTGAAAAGCGTTCAGACCGTTGAAGGTGCTGTCCGCGAATCCCGCGCTGGGCGGTGTCTGCTTGATGATTTTCATCGCCGCGGCGGTCTCAGGATGCCGGTCGAGGAATGCCGCCATCCGGTGGGGGTCCGGCTTGCCCGTGTCGGGTTGCGGCTTGGAGGCGAGCAACCGTTCGTAGAACCCTTCCGGGGTGCTGTCGGTGAAAACGGGCAGGTTGATCATGGCGGTGCGCCACTGCTGGCCATCGGACTTCTGGAACATCAAACCCAGACCACGCACTGTGTCGGGCTTGTCGGTCTGGTCCGGCAACCCCCCACCCAGCGAGAACCGGGCGATCACCGCTACCTCGCCGGGCTGGAAGACCGTCGCCCGGCAGATCGCCGCGCCGGCGCCGTTGCTCTGGAAGGTCCCTGTTGCACTGAGCCCTTTGGCGTGGTTGCGTCGAAAACCGTCGTGATGGCCGTAGACCGTTTCGAACCGGTCGGTGAACTGTCCCGGGGTCAGCGCATCGGGTCGCAGCCACCCGCCCGCATAGGCAAACGCGCCTACGTCCGCTGCCGCGAAACTGGCTACGGCGCCCATGCCCAGCAATGCGCCCCGCCTAGTCAACGTCGAACTACGTTGATCCGCATCGGTTTTCGAATCAGTCGGCTCGTCGTCATTGGGCGCCATGCCCGCTCTCCCGTCCATCCCACGAGGTATCACCGAAACACGCCAGACACAGTCTCGGCGACGAATGTCCATTCCGCATTACGAGATGGCTCGGAAATCCGTTCACGGGGCTAATCGTCGGCGAGTTCGCGATGCCCGATCAGGTCGCGCACGCCGCCCGCTCCCAGTCGCTTCCGGAACGCTTGCGCCGTGTAGCCGATGGCGGTCGCGTCGGTGCGGGCCCGTGCGGTCGCCGAACGCGGCATGTGAAACAGCACGCCCATTTCTCCGAAGTAGTCTCCGGGACCGGCAACCTTGATCAATTCCTCACCGCCGTCGGCCATTTCGTGCACCAACTCGAACTCGCCGTCGGTGACGACGTAGATCAATTCGCCCATCGTGCTCTGCTCGAACAGCACCACGCCGGCCTTGAGCTCGAACGTTTCCGGCGCCCGATTTGTGTCGGCGAAATCCGGCGTCAGCTCGACGACCCGGTCGGCCATCGGAAGCATCCGGGAGTCGTGGGTCGCCACCACCACCACCCGGTCGCCGTCGGCGAGTTCGCGAATCAGCCGCAGCACCTCCTCGACCTGAATGAAGTCGAGGTGAGCGGTGGGTTCGTCGGCCAGAATCAACGGCGGATCCAGCGCAATCGCGCGCGCGACCGCGACCCGCTGCTGCTGCCCGCCGCTGAGGTCACCCGGACGGTGCTTCATCCGGTCACCGAGGTTGACGCGCTCCAGTAATTCGGTAGCGCGCTTCCGCGAGGCCGCGCGCGACATGCCGGACGACCGCAGCGGCACCATCACGTTCTCCAGCGCGGTGAGGCTGGGCACCAGGTTGAACGCCTGGAAAATGATGCCGACCTTGTCGCGCCGGTACTTGGCCATGTCCGCGCCCTCGAGGGTCGTGATGTCGAGGTCGTCGAACTTGATCGCCCCGGACTTCGGCCGCAGGATACCGCCGAGGCAGGACAGCAGCGTCGTCTTGCCGCAGCCGCTGGGCCCCAGCAGGATCACCAGCGACCCGGCCGCCACGTCGAGGTTCAACCCGTTGATCGGCCGCAAGGCGTAGCCGCCGCTGTAGTACTCGACGACCAGGTTCTGAATGCTGAGATCACCCACGGGTTAAGGACCTCCGAACGCGAGTGCGGGATCGATGGCCACCACGCGCCGCAGACCGGCGAGGCTGGCCAGCAGGCCAATCGCAACCGCAACCACCGGTAGTAACACGTAGGCCTGCAGGGGGACGGCGACGACCATCGGGAACAAGGGTGCCAACAGCATGGAAAGGACGACGCCCACCGCCGCGGCGAACAGTGAGACGACCAGCGCCTGCAGTGCCAGCCCGCCCAGGATCGAGCGGCTCGACGTGCCGATCGCCTTGAACACCGCAAAGTCACGCACGCGCTCGAGCGCGGACAGGTACACCACCGATCCGACGATCAGCACCGCCACGACCCACAGCAGGATGGCCACGATCGTGATCGAAGTCACCGCAACCTTCAACGGCCGGATCAAATCGTTGACGGCGCCCGTTCGGTCGTAGGTCCGGTATCCGTCGGGCAGCGCTCGCGGAGTGCCGTTGATGCCGATCGAGGTGATCATCGGCTGTCCGTTGTAGGCAACCTGCTGCAGGCCTTCTGTCGTGAGGAAGATGTTGGGGATCTTCGCCAGTGCGGTCGAGTTGGGCACGATGCCCACGATGCGCAAAATATGCGTACCGATCTGCAAGGTGTCACCGAGATGGCGACCCAGGACGCTCGATGCCGCGACCTCATCCGGCCTCGCCGGTGCCCGGCCCTCCGAAACCTGCGGCATCCCGGGACCGTGCTCGGGTGCCCCGAACGCGGTGACGTTCCGCGTTGACGAACCGTCCTTCATGATCGTCCCGACGCAGCCCAACGGGGCCGCCGCGGTAACACCGGCCACCGCTCTCACCCGGGCCAGGTCGACGTCGGGAAATGGTGTCGAACCCATGAACGGTCCGGCAGCGCCGTCCTTGACCACGAACGCGTCAACGCCCAATGAATCGACGGTATTTCGAGCCTCGACGCGGAAGCCATTCGCCAGTCCGCTCATCACGAGTGTCATCCCGAAGATGAGCCCGGTACTGACAATGGCGATAACGAGGCGCCGTTTTCGCCATTGCATATCGCGCAGGGCCGCAAAGAGCATTCCCAGACGCTACCAACGTGCACAAGCCCCGCATCCGGTTGTGTCTGCGCCTTCGCTGTGGACGGCGGACGGCAGCTGGCCGGGACTTTCCCGCGTGGCTTAAGATCGGAGTCTGATAATCGCCGCTGCGCTCCATTTGGCCGCGCACTATCAAGCCGCGATGCGCCCGGCGGGTTGAATCAACAGCCCCGGCCCACCGTGGTTGTCTGAAACTAGCGTTTCCCGCGAGGATGGATTTGAGATACAGCATGATCGATCAACCCGGCGATCCAGTGAATCGAGCCTCATTCGAGGTCGAGCAGAACGAAACAGACGGTGCCGTCGTGCTCGCTGTCGCAGGCGAAGTGGACATGCTCAGCGCTCCGCAGTTGGCCGAGGCGATACATACGGCGTTGGCCGCCAAACCCGCGGCACTGATCGTCGACCTCACCAAGGTGGAATTCCTGGCCTCCGCGGGACTGAGCGTCCTGGTGAACGGGCAGGCCGAGGTCGTGCCACCCACCAAATTCGCGGTCGTCGCGGACGGCCCGGCCACCAGTCGCCCGATCAAACTCATGGGGATCGACAGCGTACTTTCGCTTCACCGCACCCTTGATAACGCATTGAGCTGGATCACAGGTGCGTGAATCCGAGCAGGTCGTGGGGGGCCGGGCCCTCTGATAGTCGGCCTTCGATGACGCCTCTCGACGACCAATCCCGCTTCGTCCGAATGCGTGTGGCCGCCGACGCACTCAGCGCCACCCAGATCCGGGTGGAGTTCCGCAATTGGCTCGATCGGCACTTCGCGTTGGGCGCCGAGCGCTTCAGTGACCTGGTACTGGCCGTCGGCGAAGCCTTGGCCAACGTCGCCGAATCCGCCTACACCGACGCTCCGGACCGCGGGACGATGGATGTCGCCGCAGCGTATGACCCCAACTCGGACACCCTGGCCGTCACGGTCAATGACCACGGCCGGTGGCGGCAGCGCGCGTCCGCGCTGGACTTGTCTCGCGGTCGCGGGATCCCGTTGATGCGGGCACTGGCTGACGAAGCGAATATCCACGGGACTCCGCAAGGCACCAAGGTCACACTGCTCTGGAATCGCCTGACCGGCTGACCGGCCCGCCACGGCGAACGATTCATTGACTCGCTGGGTCGGGACGCCTACCGTCATCACATACGCTACGCGGCGTAGCGTAATAACTATTCAGCCCTGGTTCTTGCCGTGGAGGCAGTTATGTTCGACCTGAAAATCATCGGTGGCACCGTCGTGGACGGTACGGGCGCGGAGCGCTATCGCGCCGACATTGGCATCAAGGACGGCAAGATCGTCGACGTTGCCCGCCACGGCGCGGACGACCCGGCGTTGGCTGGCGAAGCGGCCGAGACCATCGACGCAACAGGGCACCTGGTAGCCCCGGGTTTCGTGGACATCCACACCCACTACGACGGCCAGGTGAGCTGGGACAGCTCGCTGGAGCCGTCCAGTGGGCACGGCGTCACGACTGTGGTCACCGGCAACTGCGGTGTCGGCTTCGCCCCGGTGCGACCGGGCAGCGAGGACTGGCTGATCAAGCTGATGGAGGGTGTCGAGGACATCCCCGGTACGGCCCTGACCGAGGGCATCACCTGGGGCTGGGAGACCTATCCCGAGTATCTGGACGCCATCGGCAAGCAGAACTATTCGATCGACGTGGGCAGCCAGGTGGCCCATGGCGCCATCCGCGCCTACGCGATGGGCGAGCGCGGCGCCCGCAACGAGCCGGCCACCCCCGATGACATCACTGCGATGGGCCGACTGGTCACCGAAGCGATCGAAGCCGGCGCGCTCGGATTTTCGACGTCACGCACGCTGGGGCATCGCGCGATGGACGGTGAACCCGTGCCGGGGACATTCGCCGCCGAAGAAGAACTGTTCGGTCTTGGCCGCGCCATGGCAGCCGGCGGGCAGGCGGTGTTCGAATTGGCTCCGCAGGGGGCCGCGGGCGAGGACATCATCGGGCCAAAGAAGGAACTGGATTGGATGCGGCGGTTGAGCGGCGAAATCGACCGGCCAGTGTCATTCGCGCTGATCCAGGTGGACGCCGACCCGAACCTGTGGCGCGAGCAGTTGGACCTTTCCGCGGCCGCGCACGCGGCGGGCAGTCGGTTGTACCCGCAGATTGCGGCGCGCCCGTTCGGCATGATGATCGGATTCCAGGGACACCACGGTTTCACCCACCGGCCCACCTATCGCCGACTGAAGGCCGAGTGCAGTCGCGAGGAACTCGTCCAACGGCTGGCAGAGCCCGCGGTCAAGGCAGCGATCCTGTCCGAGGAAGATCTGCCAATCGACCCGACCCAGTTGTTCGACGGCATGTTCGCGATGGTGCAGTATTCGTTGGGCCGTCTCTATTCACTCGGCAATCCGCCGGACTACGAGCCAACCCCTGACCGCACCGTCGCGGCAATCGCCAAGGCCCGCGGCGAGGACCCGTTGGCCACGCTGTATGACCTGATGTTGGAGTCGGAAGCGACCGCGATGCTGATGCTGCCGTTGTTCAATTACGCCGCAGGCAACCACGATGCGATCCGCGAGATGATGCTGCACCCCGCCGGAGTGCTGGGGCTGTCCGACGGCGGCGCCCACTGCGGAATGATCTGCGACGCTTCCTATCCCACCTTCCTGTTGACGCACTGGGCGCGGGACCGTCACCGGGGCGAGAAATTGTCGCTCGAATACGTGATCCGTAAACAGTCGCGAGACACTGCCCACCTCTTCGGTCTCACCGACCGCGGCACGATCGAGCGCGGCAAGAAGGCCGACATCAACGTCATCGACATGAATACGCTGAAACTGCACCCCGCGGCGATGGCTTACGACCTGCCGGCCGGCGGCAATCGGATCCTGCAGGGCGCCAGCGGATACGAGGCCACGATCGTCAGCGGAACCGTCACCCGCCGCAAGGACGTCGACACCGGGGCGCGCCCGGGCCGGCTGGTGCGCGGAGCGCGATAGGCTTGGCCATCCCCAAAACCGTGGAGCGCCGATGAAAACTGCCACCGGCAACCCGACCCGCACCCGCGACGAGGACGCGATCGGCACCCCGCCCGCCTCCCCCACCCTGGTACCGGCCGAGCGCTACTACTCACCGGCGTTCGCTGCTCTGGAAGTCGAGCGGATGTGGCCGAAGGTGTGGCAGGTCGCCTGCATGGTCGATCACGTTGCCGAGCCCGGCGACTATTTTGAATACCGTTGCGGCCCATATGGAGTGCTGATTGTCCGCGATGACGACGGCGTATTGCGCGCGTTCCAGAACGCCTGTCGTCATCGCGGTAATTCGCTGTGCGTGGGGTCTGGATCGGGTCTACACGAACTGAAGTGCGGATACCATGGATGGACCTGGGACCTGGCCGGCGCGCTGAAACGGGTGCCCAATCGCAAAGGCTTCGGCTCGCTGCGGATGTCCGATTTCCCGCTGGTGCCGGCCGGGATCGACACCTGGGCGGGCATGGTCTTTGTCAATCTCGATGTCAACGCGATGCCACTGGTCGCGTACCTGGACGCGATCCCCGAGGACGTCGCCTGGTGCCACATCGACGACTTCCGCTGCTATGCGACCCTCACCGTGGAGGTTGAGGCCAACTGGAAAACGATCGCCGACGGCTACAGCGAGACTTATCACATCCAGACGCTGCATCCCGAATTGCTGCGCTGCGTCGACGATATCCATGCACCCCAACAGATCTGGGAGCATACGGGCAAATCCGACCAACCCTATGGGGTGCCGAGCCCGCGCTTCGAGGGCACGCTGAGCGACGAAGAGGTCTGGGACGCTTACGTTTACACGCAGGGTGCCCTGATGGGCGCAGCCGAGGGTACGCCGTTTCCCGCCGACGAGCATCAGCCGGGACAAACGGTGCCCGACCTTATTGCGGCACGCACCCGCGCGTTTGCGGCGAGCCGCGGGGTTGATCTGGACTGGGCCGACACCGACCGGATCACCCGATTGCATCAGTACAACGTGTTTCCGAACATGACGTTCCTGGTCAATGCTGACCATTTGACAATCATGTGCTCACGGCCCGGACCGGACCCCGATCACGGTGAGCTGGTCATGTTTTTGATGTCGCGGATGCCGCCTGGCGCAGAACGGAATAAGCCGACCGACGTCCGGATGCCCGCCGCAACTGCCGAGCCCGGCCTTGTGCTCACCCAGGACATTCGAGTGCTCCCGGGATTGCAGCGCGGCTTGCATCAGCCCGGCCTGACCCATCTGGTGCTGTCCAATGAGGAGCGCCGCGTGATCAACATGCACCGCAATCTTGAGCGCTACCTCGACCTACCCGAGTCCGAACGGACTACCGGCGGCACTATCGGCCGTCCCCGGTGACGGCGCGCCAGTTGGTTCAATTCGCCGGTCTCAGCGACGTCGGGCTGCTACGGGCCAACAATCAGGACCGATGGGGTGCCGATGAAGACCAGGCTCTGTTCATAGTCGCCGACGGCGTGGCCTGCAGCACCGATGGGGCGTTGGCAGCTGCCCTGGTGGTGGAGTTGCTGCCGACCTATGTGGCCCGGCATCTCAAGCCGGACGACGGTGCAGACGAGCCGGCGGCATCGCAGGCGGAATTGCTGGGGCGCGCTGTGATCGAGTACTGCAATGACTTTCGCGCCTACACGATCACCGATGAACGTGCCGCCGGCGCGAACACCACGGTGGTGGCCGCGGTCGTCGCAGGGTCGCACGCATTGCTCGCCCATCTCGGCGACAGCCGCGCCTACCTGTATCGCAACCAGACGCTGCAACAACTGACCCGCGATCACAGCGTGATCCAGGACCTGATCGACGCAAATGAAGTCACTCTTGAAGAGGCCGAGCGCCACCCGGCCAGGGCCACGCTGACCCGGCACGTGGCGATGTATCCGCGCCCGTTGCCCGATGCGGCTGCGGTGGACCTGCTGCCAGGTGACCGAATTCTGCTGTCCAGTGACGGCCTGCACGGCGTCGTGGCCGACGCGTCCCTGGCACAGACTCTGGATTCGCATCCCGAGGCGACCGACGCGTGTGCAGCTCTGATCGAAGCCGCCCTGCAGGCGGGCGGGCCCGACAACATCACCGCTCTGGTAATCGACATCGCGCACGACGATCAGTAGCTCTGCGCCACGGTAGGTTCCGATGCTTGGCTCGATTGGCGCGACACGACCCCGCCGGACATGCATTTAGCGACCACTACAGTCACGTGCGGGAAATCGAACATGAACGGGGTTGGCCAATGACTGCAGCGTCGTCACACTTCACTGAATCCGCCGACGTTGTGGTGGTCGGTTTCGGTGCGGCGGGCACGTGCGCGGCCATCGCCGCACGCGAGCACGGTGCCGACGTCGTCGCGCTTGATCGCGCCAATGGTGGTGGCTCGACGGCGTTGTCGGGCGGGATCATCTACGCCGGGGGCGGTACCTCCGTCCAGCAACAAGCCGCCGTCAAAGACAGCGCCGAGCAGATGCTGACGTACCTTCGCCTCGAAGTCGGCGACGCGGTCAGCCAGCAAACCCTGGAATCGTTTGTGGCAGGCAGTCCCGACATGATCCGGTGGCTGAGCGATTACGGCGTACCGTTCGACTCCACCCTGTGCCCCTACAAGACGTCGTACCCGAACAACCGTTACTACCTCTATCACTCGGGCAGCGAGAATTCCGGCGCGTTCCGCTCCCACACCCCACCCGTTCAGCGTGGACACCGTGTGAAGGGCAAGGGCGTATCCGGCAAGATGCTCTACCAGCCGCTCGCGAAATCCGCACTCGCGCTTGGCGTTCAATTCCACCCGCACACACGTGTCACCAAGCTGGTCCAAGATTCCTCCGGCCGGATATGCGGCGTGGAAGCGACGACGATGCACTATGCGCCGCTACGCGTCCGCCAGTTGTATTCGCGGCTTGCGGGACTGTCGACCAAGCCCGGCATCTACTACCCGCCGCTGCGCACCGTGATGGAACGCCGACTCCGCCGGCTCGAGGAGCGCTACGCCCAGCCGGTGCGAATTGAGGCCCGACGCGCAGTGATTGTCTGCGCGGGGGGCTACATGGCGAACAAGGAATGGATCCAACGGTTCGCGCCCCGGTACACCGGTGGCCTTCAACTGGGCACCAGTGGCGACGACGGTAGCGGCATCGCGATGGCCCAGAGCGTCGGAGCGGTCACCGAACGGATGGACAACGTCTCCGCGTGGCGGTTCATCACGCCGCCAAGCGCTTTCATCAGCGCGATCATCGTCGACGAGCAGGGCCAACGCATCATCGACGAGACTCGCTACGGAGCGGCAGTCGGACACGCGATGGTACGACACCACGACGGCAAGGGCTGGATCCTCGCCGACGCGGCGCTGTTGAAGGAGGCCCGGCGCCAAATGATCAAGCAGCCGTTGTGGTTTCAGCGCGCCCAGTCCGCTGCGCTGATGTTCGTCGACTCGGTCAAGGGTGCATCGCTACGCGAGGTCGCGCAGAAGGCCGGTGTCGATCCCGACGGCCTTGCGGCCACCGTCGAGGCACACAACGATGCCATCGACACCGGCGCTGGGGACCCCGCGGGCAAGCCATCGGACTTTGTCCGCCGGATAGGTCAGCCCCCATACACCCTGCTGAACATTTCCATCCGGCCCAATCTGCTCAACCCGACGCCGATGCTGACCCTCGGTGGCATCCGGGTCGACGAAGGTACCGGTGCGGTGCTCGACGGTTGCGGTGCAGCGATTCCCGGCTTGTTCAGCGCCGGACGCACCGCGACCGGAATCTGCTCCGACTCCTACGTCAGCGGACTTTCACTGGCTGACTGCGTGTACGCCGGCCGCCGCGCTGGGAAATCCGCGGCCGCTCAGTCGGATGAGTAGCCAGCTGTTTGGGATCGGTAGCGCCACGTTTCAATCCCCGTCGGGAACGATCCGCTGTCACATCGACAGCACGCGTCCGGATCCGATTGCGATGTGCCAAGTAGACCGCCATACCTACCCGGCATCGCCGCCATCGTCGGCAGCCTGCCCGCCTGGAGCTGAGCCGGGACGCCAGTTTCGACTCGACCACGCACAACCGGCGCAGTTCGCGTGTGACTATGCGTCGCTCGACTCGGGCTACTCAGGCAGTTGGTCGACGCTTTCGTACGGCCAAACACGTTCTGCGGGAACGATCACCTGCGCAAGTGAGCCATCCGGTATGACTTGCACGGACAGCAGCACCGGTCACTTCTTCCGGGTGTCACGCGAGGCATACCGACTCGGCTGACCGTCACGGTCAACGGTTCGAACGTTGAATCACCACACCGACGGCGGCCGCAACCACGTCGGGTTGGTGTATCTGAACCATGTGGTCGCTGCCGGTGGCGTAGATGTGTGGTGTTTCCGGCCGAAGCGCGATGAGATCTGACGTGGCATCGCGCCACGCCTGCTCTAGCTTCGCGCTCTTCTCGGCGGAAAGGTCCGGCGGAACCGTGAACGGCTCGGTTCTCGTCAGCACAGCCGTCGGGATGGGTGGGAAGGCGGCAGCGGCGGCAACCTGCGCGACGCTGCGGTCAATGTCAACCTCCTCAAACGACGGCGAATTCGAGATCTGCGGTGGCGGTTCATCCAGCGCTTGGCGGTAGGCCGGCCAATCGGATCCCATCAAGTCGGGTATCTCGACTCCGAATGCGTCGACGAACACCAATCCCCGCACCTGGTCGGGGTGCATCTGTGCGTAGAGCCGGATAAACAAGCCGCCCAGCGAGTGCCCGACGAGAATGTACGGGCCGGGGAGATGTGCGGCGTCAAGGAGCGCGTGCAGGTCGGTGACGACGTCTTGGGCGGTGCGCGGCATCGGGACCGGCGAGCTGCGGTCGGCGATCGTGGGCGGGTCCGAATAGCGCACGGTCCCGGGCCGGTCGTAGGCGCACACCCGATGGCCACGGGCGAGGGCGGGCAGCACGGCCGGGCCAACCGCCGGGACGGCGGCGTCGGACTGGCTCCACGGGTCCGACGAGTTGTGGTAGCCGGATTCCAGAACGATGGTCGGGGCACCCAGGCCACGACACTCGAGGTAGAGGTGCCGGCCGTTGCCGATATCGACCGGACCGGCAAAGTCGCCCACAGCGCCGGAAGCGGGGTGGACGCTCCGCGGTCCGGTGCTGCAGCCCACCGGCGCAAGCAGGAGTGCCCCGATCAACAGGATTGTTCGTAACCCGACGAATTTCTCCCATGCCCGCATCGGGCCATTGTGTCCGTTTGAATGCCGCCTGGTGTTACCCGCCGCCACGCGGTGGCGAACTCCGCACGGCCGCCGCGACGGCCCGCGGAGCTTCGGATTGCGGAAAGTGGCCAACGCCAGAGAGTTCGGTCACCTCAGCGCGCGGCAGCACGGCTACCGCCTCTTGCAGGACATGGCGCCCCGACACTGGGTCGTCAAGTCCCCAGACGAGATGCAGCGGACCATCCCAATCGGCCAGCGCCTGTTCCCAGCGACGATGGTGTTCGGCGCGTTCGGCGTTATAGCGGATGTGCAGATGCGCCAGTTTGTGACCGTTGAGTCGGGAGACGCCGAACCAGACGTTGTCGAAGTCGTCATCGGTGAGCGGTGATCCGCGGACCGCGTCCAGCGCCGCGCGAAAACGGCGCGCGCCTACCCGGCTGGCGATGAGCTTGCCGATGCCCGGCAGAATCAGCAGCTTTTGCAGGCGCGTGGGACGGTAGGCGCTGTAGACGATCCCCGAGTTCAACAGCACAAGGCTGGAGATCGTGAACCCGAGGTTCCCGGCGTGCGATCGGTCGATGAGTTCCTGACCGACGATCCCCCCATAGTCGTGGACAACCAATCGCACTGCGTCCAGGGACAGGTGCGCGGCCAGATCCTCGACCACATCGGCTGATTCGGCAACGGAATACGTGTACGGGGTCGGCTTGTCGGAGGCGCCGTAACCGAGAAAGTCGACGGTGATCACATCGTGGTCGGTAGCCAGGTCGCCCGCCACTTCAGCGTAATCGTATGACCAGGTTGGGAATCCGTGGAGCATGAGGATCGCGGGCCCGGACCCGCGGCGGCGAAAGGCGATGCGATGGCCCCGGCGGCTGATCAGGGTCTCGCATTGCCCTATCCATTCCTTCGCTCGCTGCGCGTCGCTCATCGGCTTCCTCACTGGGTGATCCTGGCCGCGGTCGGCGACAGCCGGATCGTGCAACCGTTCGACGATAGCTTTTATGCCTGCGTCAGCCGACGGGATAGCTCACCCCGGTGAGTTCCTCGGAGACCGCCCACAACCGCTGCTGCAGCGCCACGTCGTGCGACTGGGCACTGGAAGCAACGACTTTCGGATAACCCCTGGTCTCCTGGAAACCGTCGGGTCCGTAGTACTGGCCGCCCTGCACAGCCGGGTCGGTGGCCGCACGCAACTG
>JAVROG010000129.1:0-8614 GCA_032162865.1 Mycobacterium sp.
GTGCTGCCTGCGTTCGGGGTGCTACGCCGGGCCAATCGGGTCGAATCGGAAGACGGCGAGCCGTCCCGCCAACGCTTCGAACTCGTCGGCACTACCGTCGTGCACCATCCCGGACCGTTTGGCGAAGGCCACGCCAACGGGTACCTGGGTCGGAAACGCCCGCAGCACCGGGCGGGCGTCATCGGCGCTCAGCTCTACGATCCGGACCCGTCGGGAGCGGCGTCCCCGCGCCAGCGTGCCGCTGCCGGCAGCCCGGGCATTCGCGGCCCAATCCGCGCCCGGGTATCCGGCGACCACGTAGAGGCCGCCCCGAAATTCGAACGGCGTCATCGGAGTCTGGCGCGGCTGGCCCGACTTGCGGCCGGGCACCGTCAACACCATGGCGGGTCCGGTCGGTATACCGAGCTTCTGGACCGCCATCATGACCTTGTTCATACCCTTGAGGTAGCGCGGCGGGCGGGGGTTTCCCGTGTCAGACATCTTCGACTCCTGATCTCGTGAAGAGGGCGCGGTTCGCCGAAACCCAGTCCGCGAACGTCAGCGGTGGGCGGCCCAGGATCTTTTCCACCTCGTGGGTGACCCAGGCAGGTTTGTCCAGCGTCTGAGCGAGCATTGCGACATAGGCATCTGCGAACTCGGCGGCAAAGCCCAAGCCGATAAATCGTTGCCGAACCACTTCCGGCGGTATCTCGCGATACTGCAGCGGGCGTTGTAGGACCGTCCCGATGACTGCCGCCAGCTCGCCGTTGGTCAGCGCCTGCGGACCCGTCATCGGGATCTTCTGACCGACCAGGTCGTCGGCGAGCAGCGCCCGTACCGCGACAGCGGCGATATCGCTGTCGACGATCGGCGCCGTGGAGGCCCCCGCGTAGGGACCGGCCACGACATCGCCGACGCGGATCTGCGCTGACCACATGCCGGCGAAGTTCGACGCAAAGACGGAGGGCCGCAGGCTCACCCAGGCCAGGCCGGAATCGACAGCGAGCTGCTCGACCTCCTTGTTACGGTCGCCGCGAAAGCGTGACGGTTGGTGGGCGAAGTCGTCGTCGGCGTTGATTGCGGACAACGCAACCAGTTTGGTGACCCCTGCCGCCACACACTGCGCCACGGCAGCTGCCAGGCCTGCGCCCAGCGCGCGGGAATTGAGGAACACCGCCGACGCGCCCGGTAGGGCATCGCCCATCGATCTGACCGCCTCGACGCCGGAGGGAAACTCTGTTGCGCGCGGTGACCGGGTGACCGCTCGCACCCGGGCGCCGGCAGCCGCAAGTTCGGCGACGAGGGGGCGGCCGACATTCCCGCTCGCGCCGGAAACAACGATGATCATGGAGGACTCCTTGCTGTTGAGGGTGTTCTTCAGCAAGGACGGGACGCGAGATGGGAAAGTTACACCCGGCATCCGTAACTTTTCCGGCCCCTGAATCGTCGATGACTTATGAACCCAGCGCCGTCACCGAGTGACCCGTTCATGCAGGCCTGGCGGCAGCACCGTCCGTACCTGATCAATCTCGGGTACCAGATAATCGGCGATGTCGGTGAGGCCGAAGACGTTGCGCAGGAAGCGTTTCTGCGGCTGTCGCGCGCGGACGCGAACGAGATCGACGATGTCCGCGGGTGGCTCACCGTGGTGACCAGCCGGCTGTGCCTGGACCGGGTCCGTTCGGCGCGGGCTCGATACGAACGTCCCGACGGTTATGACCGGCAGGATCGGGATCTCGGGCCCGCCGACCCGCGTGAGCTCGACCCGGCCGACCGGGTCACGCTCGACGACGAGATCCGTACTGCGCTCCTGGAAGTTCTGCGCCGGCTCAGCCCGGGCGAGCGGGTCGCCTTCGTCCTGCACGATGTTTTCGGTGTTCCCTTCGACACCATCGCCGAGACGGTCGGCCGCCCGGTTGGCACCTGCCGACAGCTGGCCCGGCGCGCACGAGCCAAGTTCGGTGCTGCACAACCGGCCGCGCAGCCGACGCTGACCGACGTTGCGCCGGCCGACCATCAGCTGGTCACCGAGAAGTTCATCACCGCATGCGCCAACGGCGATCTCGCCGGATTGACCGCAGTTCTGGATCCCGCGGTCTGGGGGGTGGGCACCGTCCTCGCCGACCCGGCGCCACCACCGCAGGTCAACCACGGGCCGGAGCCCGTCGCGACCAACCTGCTGCGCTACCTCGGGCCCGGAGCGACGCTGGTCAGCGCTCCCGCCGGCCAGCCGGTGCTGCTGGCATTCGACGAACGTCGGCTCTTCGCCGTCATCGTGTTGACAATCCGCGGCCAGCTCGTCACCCAGATCGAGGCGACGGCTGATCCGTCGGCCCGGGCGGCCGTTCCCCGCCAGGGGTAGCCGCGGTGGGCGGACGGCCTTGCTCGGGCTGGCGGTTACGCCGCCCATCGGGTCGCGATGCGAAATATCCCGTGATGGTGGCGGCGATCTGCAAGAACTTGAGCCGCGTCGGCGCAGCCATTTCGTGGGTCACGTCAATGACGCCACCGGGTCGCAGATGGGGGTCGAAGGGCACCTCGACGACGGGTTGTCCGTGATCGACGAACTCGCGAGCCAGCAATGACCGGGTGCGCTTGTCGGCGTGGCCGTCGGAGTCGTTGAGCACGACAACGCTGCGTTGCAACAAATCACCGAGGTCGTGATCCGACAACCACTCGACCGTCTTTGCGGCGGCAGCGGCACCGTCGGCCCACGGCGAGGAGACCACGATCAGTGCATCCAGGTCGCGCAGTACCTCCTGGGTGACCGCGGCATCCATGGTCGAACCGCAGTCGATCACGGAGATCGCAAAGTGGCGATCCAAGCGCAGGGCGGCCTCCCGGTAGATCGCCGAATCGAGCACCTTGCGAGGGCCGGACGCCGGCTCACCGCCCAGGACATGAAGTCCGGCGGAATTCCTGCCCACCCGCGAGGTCACGTCTGCGAACGACTGCAGGTTCTTGTCGGCGGTCAACTCCCAGAACGAACCGACTGCCCGGGGATCGATTCTGCTGCTCAATCGACCGAAGGCGGTGTCCGCGTCGATGGCGACGACGCGGTCCTGCTGGCGCAATTCGGCGAGGATCGAGCCGACGCTGGCGGCCACCGAAGTCTTCCCGACGCCGCCTTTGCCCAGGACGCCGACCTTGTGGTTGCCGTGCAGGGCAGTCCGTATCGTCGCCTCGAATTGGGCGGCATCGCGTTGCGCGGCCGACGGACCGGGATTGACCAGGCCGAAGGTCGCCGCTCGCAGCACGCGCCGCCAACCACGCTCGGCGGGCTGGGTGCGAGCGGGTGCCGGGACTGCAGCAGAGCCCGCCCACGGACGGGGCGGCGGGGCAGCTCCGGGCCCGGGTGGTCCAGACGGTGTTGGGGCCGGCCGCCCAGCCCCCGGAAAACCGGGCGGCGGAGCCACGAAGGGGGGTGGCGGTGCTGGCAGTGGGGGCCGCGGCGCGTTCGCGTGGGGTGGTGGAAATGGCGGCGCATGCGGACGGGGGTCGGCGCGCGGCGGCGCAGGGGGAGGCGGGGGCGCCGAAGGTTCCGCGCGTGGCGGCGGGGGCGGGGGAGGTGGCGGTGGCGTTGGGGGTCGCGCCTCCTCCGCCGGGGGTGGTGGCGGCGGGGGAGGGGGAGGCGGTGGTGCTACTTCCGTGTGTGGCGGCGCCGGCGGCGGCGGTGGTGTCTCGGTGTGAGGTGGTGTCTCGGGGTGAGTAGGTGGCGGCCCGGCTGGTGGGCGTGGCGGGACCGGCGGCCGAAAGACCGGCGGCGGGGCTGCCGGACGTGGATCGGGTGGGCGGGGGGCTGCCGTGCCCGGCTGGTCGGGCCGCACTCGGTTCCGCAGGAATTCTTGGGGCTCGTTCATGGGCTCCTCGGGTGCTTATGCGACTTGAAAGGCAGCTGGACCGTCTCGCCGCCGGCTGACCGGGCGGAACTCCTGGGGTGATGAGTCCCACGGTCCCGTCGGTCAATGCTGGACGTTGAAGTCCAGTATCGGTCACCGACCCGTCCACCCGAACCGGGTGCGCCCACCCCGACATGGCGAGCTGCTCTTTGGAGATCCTTTTCAATATTGTGCAAACTCGGTCCGGGCGCCGGTGCCGCTGCCTCGAGGCGGCAGGAACGCATTCAACGAGGATTCGGACGACATTGCTGCCACGCCTTTTGCACGCCTTTTGCAAGCCTTGGTGCGGGTGTGACTTGCGCGGGTGAGCCCATCCAAGACGGCGGCCGGGGGACATGAGCGGCATCAGCAAACCCGCCGAAGTGGTTGCTGTGGTCTGGGTACGGTGCGATCCTCGCCACTGCGGTCGAGCGTTGCCCCTGACCGGAGGTCGTGTCGCACGGCTGTCAATCGCTGGTAACAGCGAATTTACGGAGCCGCGAGTCCGCAGGTTACTATTGATAAGTTGGCATGTCAGGCGGTTTTTGTCATATCGTTTTACGACTTGTCGGAACTAGGTACAGGGCCCGCCGTTCATCGCTGCACGGTCGAATCCCTGACCCGAATATCTCCGCTTGGCGGACAGCCTATCGACGAGACCGAGGGGTCCAGCCCGCAACCTTCGGGTAGGGCCCTCTCGATCAGGAAGTCGATCCGCACAGCGGCCGTGCAGAAAATCTGCTGAAGGGTTAGGTGGGAATGACGCCAAAGCGCGTCGGGCTGTATAACCCCGCGTACGAACACGATTCGTGCGGCGTCGCCATGGTCGTGGATATGCACGGCCGGCGCAGCCGCGACATTGTGGACAGGGCGATTACCGCTCTGCTCAATCTTGAACACCGCGGCGCTGCCGGCGCCGAACCGCGCAGCGGCGACGGCGCAGGGATCCTGATTCAGGTCCCGGATGCCTTTCTGCGGGAGGTCGTGGACTTCGAGTTGCCCGAGGCGGGCAGCTACGCCACCGGCATCGCCTTCCTGCCGCAGTCGTCCAAGGATGCCGCGACGGCCTGCGCCGCGGTGGAGAAGATCGCCGAATCCGAGGGCCTGCAGGTGCTCGGCTGGCGCAACGTGCCGACCGACGACTCATCGCTGGGTGCGTTGTCCCGCGACGCGATGCCCACCTTCCGCCAGGTATTCATCGCCGGCGCTTCGGGCATGACGCTGGAACGACGCGCGTACGTGGTGCGCAAGCGGGCCGAACACGAACTCGGCACCAAGGGTCCGGGACAGGACGGTCCCGGGCGCGAAACCGTCTACTTCCCCAGCTTGTCCGGGCAGACCTTCGTCTACAAGGGCATGTTGACCACCCCGCAGCTCAAAGCGTTCTACATCGATCTGCAAGACGACCGGATGACCAGCGCGCTGGGTATCGTGCACTCCCGGTTCTCGACGAACACCTTCCCGTCCTGGCCATTGGCGCATCCGTTCCGGCGGGTTGCACACAACGGCGAGATCAACACCGTCACCGGCAACGAGAACTGGATGCGGGCCCGTGAGGCGTTGATCAAGACCGACATCTTCGGGTCCGAAGACGACGTGGAGAAGCTGTACCCGATCTGCACCCCGGGCGCCTCGGACACCGCGCGCTTCGACGAGGTGGTCGAACTGCTGCACCTGGGCGGACGCAGTCTGCCGCACGCGGTGTTGATGATGATCCCGGAGGCGTGGGAACGCAACGAGTCGATGGACCCGCAGCGACGGGCGTTCTACCAGTACCACTCGGCGCTGATGGAACCGTGGGATGGCCCGGCGTCGATCACCTTCACCGACGGCACCATCGTGGGCGCCGTCCTGGACCGCAACGGCCTGCGCCCGTCCCGGATCTGGGTCACCGACGACGGCCTGGTGGTAATGGCTTCTGAGGCCGGCGTGCTCGACTTGGACCCGTCCAAGGTGGTCAAGCGGATGCGATTGCAGCCGGGCCGGATGTTCCTGGTGGACACCACCCAGGGCCGCATCGTCGCCGACGAGGAAATCAAAGCGGAGTTGGCCGCCGAGCACCCCTACCAGGAGTGGCTGGACCAGGGTCTGGTTCCCATCGACAAGTTGCCGGCTAACAAGTACGTGCGCATGCAGCATCACCGGCTCGTCATGCGGCAGCTCGCTTTTGGCTACACCTACGAAGAACTCAACCTGCTGGTGGCGCCGATGGTCCGCACCGGCGCGGAGGCGCTCGGGTCGATGGGCACCGATACCCCGATCGCGGTACTTTCGCGGCGTCCCCGGATGCTGTACGACTACTTCCACCAGCTGTTTGCCCAGGTGACCAATCCGCCGCTGGACGCCATCCGCGAGGAGGTGGTGACCAGCCTGCAGGGCACCACCGGCGGTGAGCGCGACCTCCTCAACCCGGACGAGACCTCGTGTCACCAGATCCTGTTGCCGACGCCGATTCTGCGTAACTTCGAGTTGGCGAAGTTGATCAACCTCAACCCCGATGACGAGGTCAACGGACGCCCCCACGGCATGCGGTCCGAGGTGGTCCGCTGCTTGTACCCGGTCGCCGAAGGTGGTTCGGGCCTGGCGGCCGCGCTGGATGAGGTGCGTGCGCGGGCGTCTGCGGCGATCGCCGACGGCGCTCGGGTCCTCATCCTGTCCGACCGCAACTCCGACGAGACGATGGCCCCGATCCCGTCGCTGCTCGCCGTCGGCGCGGTGCACCATCACCTGGTGCGCGATCGCACCCGGACCCATGTGGGCCTGGTCGTCGAATCCGGCGACGCCCGCGAGGTGCACCACATGGCGATGCTGATCGGTTGCGGTGCGGCCGCGGTCAACCCCTACCTGGCGTTCGAGTCGATCGAGGACATGCTCGATCGCGGCGTGATCGACGGTATTGACCGCAATGAGGCGTTGAACAATTACGTCAAGGCCGCCGGCAAGGGCGTGCTGAAAGTGATGTCCAAAATGGGCATTTCGACGCTGGCCTCCTACACCGGCGCGCAGTTGTTCCAGGCAGTCGGCATCTCCGAGGATGTGCTGGACGAGTTCTTCACCGGATTGGCCTGCCCGACGGGTGGTATCACCCTGGACGACATCGCCGCCGACGTGGCGAGCCGGCACGCGCTGGCGTACCTGGAACGGCCGGACGAACGCGCGCACCGTGAACTCGAAGTCGGTGGGGAATACCAGTGGCGCCGCGAGGGCGAGTACCACCTGTTCAACCCGGAGACCGTCTTCAAACTGCAGCACTCCACCCGCACCGGTCAGTACGCGATCTTCAAGGAGTACACCCGGCTGGTCGATGACCAGAGCGAGCGGATGGCGTCGCTACGCGGTCTGCTCAAATTCCGCGCAGGCGTTCGTCCGCCGGTGCCACTGGAGGAGGTCGAGCCCGCCAGCGAGATCGTCAAACGTTTCTCGACCGGCGCGATGAGCTATGGCTCCATCTCCGCAGAAGCGCACGAGACCCTCGCCATCGCCATGAACCGGCTGGGCGGGCGGTCCAACAGTGGTGAGGGCGGCGAGGACGTCAAGCGATTCGAGCACGATCCCAACGGTGATTGGCGCCGCAGCGCGGTCAAACAGGTGGCTTCGGCCCGGTTCGGGGTCACGTCGCACTATCTGACCAACTGCACCGATATTCAGATCAAGATGGCCCAGGGCGCCAAACCCGGTGAGGGCGGCCAACTCCCGGGCCACAAGGTGTATCCGTGGGTTGCCGAGGTCCGGCACTCCACGCCCGGCGTCGGGCTGATCTCGCCGCCGCCGCACCACGACATCTACTCCATCGAGGATCTCGCGCAGCTGATCCACGACCTGAAGAACGCAAACCCGTCCGCGCGGGTGCACGTCAAGCTGGTCTCCGAGAACGGTGTTGGCACTGTTGCGGCAGGTGTGTCCAAAGCGCATGCCGACGTGGTGCTGATCTCGGGGCACGACGGCGGTACCGGCGCAACCCCGCTGACATCGATGAAGCACGCGGGCGCGCCGTGGGAGTTGGGTCTGGCTGAGACGCAGCAGACATTGCTGCTCAACGGTTTACGTGACCGGATCGTGGTTCAGGTGGACGGTCAGCTCAAGACCGGGCGTGATGTGATGATCGGCACCTTGCTGGGCGCTGAGGAATTCGGTTTTGCCACAGCACCTTTGGTGGTGGCGGGCTGCATCATGATGCGCGTCTGCCACCTCGACACCTGCCCGGTCGGTGTGGCCACGCAGAACCCGTTGTTGCGGGAGCGGTTCGCCGGCAAGCCCGAGTTCGTCGAGAACTTCTTCATGTTCATCGCCGAAGAGGTGCGGGAGTACATGGCGCAGTTGGGCTTCCGTACCATCAATGAGGCCGTCGGCCAGGCGGGCGCGCTGGACAGTACCCTGGCGCGCGCGCACTGGAAGGCGCACCGGTTGGACCTTGCTCCGGTGCTGCACGAGCCCGACTCGGCGTTCATGAACCAGGACTTGTACTGCAGTTCACGGCAGGACCATGGCCTGGACAAGGCGCTCGACCAACAGTTGATCGTCATGAGCCGGGAAGCGCTGGATTCGCAGAAGCCGGTCCGGTTCTCCACCACCATCAGCAACGTCAACCGCACGGTGGGCACGATGCTCGGCCATGAGGTGACGAAAGCTTATGGCGGACAAGGATTGCCGGACGGAACCATCGATATCACATTCGAAGGGTCCGCGGGCAACAGCTTCGGGGCTTTTGTGCCCAAGGGGATTACATTGCGAATTTATGGGGACGCCAACGACTACGT
>JAVROG010000130.1:0-11093 GCA_032162865.1 Mycobacterium sp.
GAACAGCCACAACAACATCAGGAACCCGGCACGCGTCAGCTGCAGTACCAACCCCTGCATCTGGCGGTCCTTTCCGTCCCGGCACTGCCCACCCCGCGCCCCCGATGCCGAGCACGTCAGCAAGGTCACGATACTTCCACGGTGGTCGATGCGGGGAGACGCGCGGCAGCTTCGAGTCGGTGGATTCAGTGAATCCGGACGATGATCTCGGAATGACCCAGCCGGATCACGTCGCCGTCGGCCAATTGCCACTCCTGGACCGGTGCGTTGTTGACGGTGGTGCCGTTGGTCGAGTTCAGATCCGACAGCAACGCGACCTGCCCGTCCCAACGGATTTCCAGGTGCCGACGAGACACGCCGGTGTCGGGCAACCGGAACTGCGCGTCCTGGCCGCGGCCGACGACGTTGGAGCCGTCGCGTAGTTGATAGGTCCGGCCGCTGCCGTCGTCGAGCTGCAGGGTGACCTGCGCCGCAGGTGACCCGTAGCCGCCCTGGCCGTAACCGCCGTAGCCACCGGCGGCCTGGCCATAGTCCGGAGCGGCCGGCTGACCGTAGTCGGCTGCCGGCGGTTGGCCGTAGTCGTAGTCGCGACCGGCGGGCTCGCCGTACCCACCTTGCGGGGCGTACCCGCCCGGGGACGCCGTCTCGGCGTATTGGGTGTATTCACCGCTGCCGTAGTCCTGTCGGCCGTAGCCGCCACCCTGTTGGTAGCCCTGGTCGTAGCCGCCCTGTTCGGGGTAAGCCGACCGCTGCGGCTCCGGAGGTGCCTGCGGCGCGCTCGGAGCGCCGTAGCCGTCGTCCTGGCGAGCGGGCTGACCGTAGTCGCCGTATCCGCCATAACCGGGCTGACCGCCTGGAGGCTGCGGCTGGCCCTGCGGTTGGGCCTGTGGTTGGCCCTGCGGTTGGCCTTGTGATTGGCCTTGTGATTGGCCATAGCCGCCCTGCTGATAACCCTGGTCGTAGCCCTGACCGCCGTAGCCGCCGGCGGGAGGGCCGGCAGGGGCGGCAGGCGGAGCGGCCTCATATGTCGCCGCGTAGTTACCTTGTCCCTGGTCGGGGTAGCCGCCGCCCTGGTCCGGGTAGCCGCGCTGCGGGGGGTAGCCACCCTGCTCCGGGTAGCCGCCTTGGTCCGGGTAGCCGCCTTGGTCCGGGTAGCCGCCGCCGGCCGGGGCACCGTAGCCGCCGCCCTGGTCGGGGTAGCCGCCGCCTTGATCCTGGTAGCCACGCTGGTCGGGGTAGCCGCCCTGACCTTGGTACCCACGCTGGTCGTAACCGCCCTGGTCGCCGTAGCCGCGTTGGTCGCCGTAGCCCTGCCCCTGCTGAGGCGGCGGCGGGTAGCCCTGCTGGGGCGGGTAGCCCCCGGCTTCCGGCGGATACCCCTGCTGGCCGCCCTCTTGCGGCCGCGGGTAGCGGTCGTCGTAGTACTCGTCGGGCCGCCCCTGCCCCTGACCGCGGTAGCTTGGATTGTCAGTCATCGGTCGTACTCCTGGTTCTGCGCCAATCGCATAATTTGATTGTGGCTGGGCGGAATCGGTAACCGTCGGGCGGGGCTCGACGTCGGGGTTAACAGTGCCGCGGGCGCGGAACTGGCCTGTATGCAGGTTCGAGGACCGCTCGAACCGAACGACCACATCACCATACGTTTGCCACCCCTGTTCGTGGATATAGTCCGCCAAGTACCGAGCAAAAGCGCTCGACGTGAGCTCCGGGTCGGCGCCCAACTTGTCAAAGTCGTGCACACTGAGGGTAATGATGTATTCGTTGGGTGCCAAAAGGCGATTTCCCTGAAGCGATTGGACGCCATCGGCGGCTTCGCGGCGCAATAAGGCTTCCACCTCTTGCGGCACGATCGATCCACCGAACACGCGAGCAAACGCATCACCGACGGCCGCCTCGAGTTTGCGCTCGAGGCGCTGAACCAGCCCTCTTTGGCTACCCATTTCTGCGCGCTCGCCTCACTTATTTGCCGGGAGATCGCGGCGGACGGAATACGACTCGGCCGTGCGCCGTAATCGTATCGGGACCCGGCCATTGCGCGGCACCGTGGGAAAGCTGGGAATCACATCGATACTGTTCGGAGACCTTTGGCCCCGAGTGGTGCGTTAAGCCCAGTCAAGCGGTTGGGGCGCGCGGCTACTACAGTGATATGGTCCTCCGGTTGTTTCGGGCGAGTGGCGGAATGGCAGACGCGCTGGCTTCAGGTGCCAGTGTCCTTCGGGACGTGGGGGTTCAAGTCCCCCTTCGCCCACCGCATGAGCGGTTTTACGAACTGCGGCGCATCAGGTCATGAACTCTTCGGGGTTCGTGACCTTTGTGTTTGGCGATACCTCGCGGTACCTCAGCACTCGCTCAGCTGCCTTCCTTCCAGCCGATGATCGCGACAATGAGGGCTGTGACGAGCAGCCCGGCTGCGAGCTTTACCAGCGCCGTCGACTCCGATCCCGTCAGCAGGAGCGGGGCCACAGCCAGCGCGCGTCGACGCGTAACGCTCGGCGCGTAGCGGCATAGCTAAACGCTCTTTCCTGCCTCGGCTACCTGCGGACCACACAACCCGTCGTCTCCCGCGCCGCCCTTCATGGCGAATGCGGCCGCGTCTACGGTCTATCTGATTGAAAACCGCGCCGCCAATCGCTTTGGACGAAGACGACTATCGAGGGAGCCGCAGAGTTGAACATCGATCCCGCCGCGACCGCTTGGCTGCTCGCCAGTACCGCGCTCGTGCTGCTGATGACGCCCGGGCTGGCGATCTTCTACGGCGGCATGGTGCGGACCACCGGAGTGCTCAACATGATCATGATGAGCTTCATCTCCATCCCGCTGGTGACGGTGGCATGGCTGCTGGTCGGCTACAGCCTGGCGTTCTCCGACGGCGATGGGGGCGTATTCCCCGGCGGCTTGATAGGCGGATTGGCGCACGCCGGGATGAGCGGCATAAGCCCGGCGACCCTGCACGGACAGGTTCCCGAACTGCTGTACGCCACCTTCCAGTTGACCTTCGCGATCATCACCGCGGCCCTGGTCAGCGGCGCCATCGCCGACCGAGCCAAGTTCGCTGCCTGGATGGTTTTCGTGCCCGTCTGGACGGTGGTGGTCTACGCCGTTGTCGCGCACTGGGTGTGGGCGCCCAGCGGCTGGCTGTCCAAGATGGGCGTGCTCGACTACGCCGGCGGACTGGTCGTCGAGATCGTCTCGGGCTCCTCGGCGCTCGCCCTGGCACTGGTGCTCGGTCCGCGCATCGGCTTCAAGGCGGATGCCATGCGCCCGCACAACCTGCCGTTCGTGCTCCTCGGCGTGGGACTGCTGTGGTTCGGCTGGTTCGGCTTCAACGCCGGTTCGGCGTTGGCCGCCAACGGATTAGCGTCCGCCATCTTTCTCAACACCCTGGTCGCCGGCTGCCTGGGCATGCTGGGCTGGCTCGCGGTGGAACAGATCCGGGACGGCAGGCCCACCACCTTCGGCGCCGCCTCCGGGGTGGTGGCCGGCTTGGTGGCGATCACTCCGTCTTGCGGGACGGTCAACACCCTTGGCGCCGCCGTCGTCGGACTGGCGGCCGGAATCGTGTGCTCGTTCGCGATCCTGGTGAAGTTCAGACTCAACTACGACGACTCGCTGGACGTTGTGGGCGTGCACTTCGTCGGCGGAGTCGTCGGCGTCCTGTTGATCGGGTTGTTCGCCACCGCTGTCATGACCAACGGGCCGAAGGGCCTCCTCTACGGCGGCGGACTGGGTCAACTCGGCAAGCAAGCTCTCGCGATGGTCGTGGTTGCCTGTTACGCATTCGCGGTGAGCTTCGTGCTGGCCAAGCTGATCGACCGGTTCCTCGGGTTCCGGGTCAGCGCCGCGGACGAGAAGAGCGGTGTCGATCTCAGCCAGCACGCCGAGACGGCCTATCCCGAGGGGGTCTACGGCCACCAGGCGCCGCGCCGTGCGTCGTCGTTCGGGGAAAAGGACGAGTCCCGCCCGAGACTGTATGACGTCGACGAAGACGAATGAGCGGCGCGAGACCTACCGCCGGTAACCTGGCCACGTGAGCAGCCAGCGAGTCCCCGGCGGTGTCGTGCACAAACTGCCCGGCGACCTGCGCGAGGCGTTGATCGCCAACACCACGGCGCTGGCCCTCTGGAAGGACATCACTCCGCTGGGGCGCAACGAGTTCATCTGCTGGGTCGAGGATGCCAAGCAGGAGGCGACTCGCGAGCGCCGCATCCGGCGGACCCAGGAGGAGCTGGAGGAGGGCAAACGCCGGCCCTGCTGCTGGCCCGGCTGCAAGCACCGCGAGCGCAACGGCAGGTAACCCCGCTACGCGTCGCGGCTGTCACCCGGCGTCGGCACCACCGTTGCCGGGGCACGCGCACAGCAGCTAGTGTGAGGTTAGGCGAGCCTAAGCCGGCGGCAACCCCTCCCGCCGGTGTGGCCAAATCGCCTGCTTGACTCTGGCCCGCCGAGGCGGCCGGGGCGGCGACGCATCGGGGAGGATTTTGGTGACATTGGGGGCTACGCCGGGGGGTCCGGCGGGGGTGAGTGTGCGGTGACCGCCCCGATCTGGATCGCCTCGCCGCCCGAGGTGCATTCGGCGTTGTTGTCCAGCGGCCCCGGTCCGGGGGCGTTGTTGGCTGCCGCCGCCGCGTGGCAGGCACTGGGTGCCGAGTATGCCGATGCCGCAGCGGAACTCCTTAGTGTGTTGGGTGCGGCGCAGGGTTCGTGGCAGGGCCCCACTGCCGCGGAGTACGTCGCCGCGCATGCGCCCTATCTGGGGTGGCTATCCGAGGCGCAGGCTAAGAGTGAGAGCGCTGCGGCGCAGCAGGAGGCTGCGGCGGCGGCATATACGTCTGCGTTGGCGGTGATGCCCACGCTGCCTGAGTTGGCCGCGAACCACGTCGTTCATGGGGTGCTGACCGCGACGAATTTCTTTGGGCTCAACACGATTCCGATCGCGCTGAACGAGGCCGACTATGTCCGGATGTGGATTCAGGCGGCCACCACCATGGGCACCTACGAAGCAGTGTCCACAGCGCTGATCGGTGCGGTGCCGGTCACCACGCCGGCGCCGACGGTGCTCAAGTCCAGCGCCACCGAAGCAGTCGCTGAACCCAGCCAGCTCGCCGCCGCCGCACCGGCCGCCGACGCGGGCACCCAACTCAACCTCTCTGACCTCATCTCGCAACTGCTCCAGGCCTACCTCGCCTACGTCCAGCAGTTGTTCGCACCATTCAATGATTTCGTGCGGGACCCGATCGGCTACACCATCCAGTTGATCACCGACTTTCTGACCAACCCCGCACAGGCGCTGATCACTTATGGACCGTTCCTGTCCGCCCTCGCCTACCAGGCCTTCTCCTGGATCGGTGCGTCTCTGACCTATCCGCAACTGCTGCTGCAGCCCCTGCTGGCGATCACCCTCGGTGTGGTGGCGGGGCTGGAGCAGCAGCTGCTGGCACTGGCACCGGTAGCGGCCGAAGTCCCCGAACTAACCGCGCCGGCCTCGGTGGCGCTGGCTAGTCACTCGTCGGCATTCCCGCTGGCGACTCTTGCTCCGACCGTCGCTGGCCCGGCGGCCGCGCCGGCTGCCTCCGCGGCGAGTAGCGCCGGCTCGGCACCCGCGTCGGCTGCACCCGCGACAGCGGCGCCGGCGGTGCCCTACGCCGTGGCTGGATTCGACCCGGGCGGCGGCTTCACGCCGACCTTGCGGGACAGGACGGCAGCCAAGGCGCCGGCGGCAGGCATCCCGGCCGCCGCCGCGGGGATCTCGGCCCGCGAGAAGCGGCGGGCCCGAAAGCGGCGGGCCGCCACCATGCCCGAGCGCCAGTACGGCGATGAATTCATGGACTACGACGACGGCGCCGGTTCCGGGCCCTCGACCGAACCACTCGAATCGCGCGAGCCGCTGGTCGCCGCCTCGACACGCGGTGCGGGCGCGATGGGCTTCGGCGGCACCGCGGTCAAAGACGATGTCGACGCGGCCGGACTATTCACGCTGCCCGCCGACGAATTCGGCGGCGGACCCACCATTCCGATGCTGCCCACCACCTGGGAAGCGGAGAAGCCGAACGGGCGGTAACCCTAGTGGCTCGGTTGGGTATTCACCCAACCCACGAGTTCGGCCGTGACGGGGTCGGTGACGTCGTCGTATTCGGGATGTTTCTTGAGCACGGTGACCACCATGGAGCACACCGGGACGATGCGCTTCCCGTCGTCTCGGCTGGACTGCAGCGCCCGTTCGAGCAGGATGGTCGCCAGGCCGCGGCCGCCGAACTCGGGATCGATTTCGGTGTGGTGGAAGACCCGCTGATCGCCACGGTCTGCGTAATCGGCGAAGCCGACCTCCTGACCAGCCACGGAAATGGTGTACTTTCCGTCCTCCGCCGCGACGGTGACTTCTGCGCCGGTCTTGTCGACTGTCATGTGTGCTCCTTTGATTTCGGAAGGGACCTGGGTACGAGTCGGGTGGTGGGCATGGGCGGGGCCGGCAGTCGGGTGACCGAACCCTGGTAGCCCTGCACGGCGCCGAAGCGTTTGTCGGCGTCCTGCCAGAGCTGTCGATAGCCGACGATGTCGTCATGGCTGCGTCCGACGAAGTTCCACCACATCACCAACTGTTCGCCGAATGGGGCGCCGCCCAGTAGCAGCACCCGGGCGGGCCGCTCCCCGAGATTGCGCAGCTGCAGTGTGGAGGAGCCGGGACCCTGGTATCCCAGGTCGGCGACGTCCAGGCCGAGCCCACACATCTCGACGGCACCCTCGTCGCACAGCACCCCGTGTTCGAAGGTCGGATCGACGTCGAACTCGAGCGCAGCGCGCCCGTCCAGGTCGACTTGCGCACCAATCAACGGCGTGAATGTGGTTACCGGCGAACGACTTCCGGCCAGCTCACCCAGAAAGACCCGTGCCTGCCCGCCGGCCAGCGACATCGGTTCGGGCCGATAGTGCGCAAAATCGCGTCCGGCGTCGCGTGCGGAATCAGGCAGGGCCACCCACAACTGTGCGCCATGCAACACCGCGGAATCCACCGAAACTTCCGAGTGGCAAATGCCCGCACCCGCCGTCATCAGATTCAGCTCGCCAGGGCGGACCATGGCATGCACACCGCCGCTATCGCGATGCTCCACTTCCCCATCGAACAACCAACTCACTGTTTGCAGGCCGGTGTGCGGATGCGGCGGAACGTCCATTCGCGCGGACACCGGACCGTAGTGGTCGACGAAGCACCATGCGCCGATCAGCGAGCGTTCCCGTTGCGGCAGTGTGCGTTGTACCCGGATCGCGCGCGGCCCACCCAGCGGTACCTCCCGCGGATGCAACACTTCCACCGCTGGCATGGCTCCCGCGACCTGCGAAGCGCGACAAGCGACTTCGGGCGGCGCGGTCTCCAGGTTGCTCATCACCGACCCTTCGTCGTGAGCGTCTAGTGCCGTTACCGCGACCCTACTCGGCAGACCGTTTACCTGCCGGGCGGCTGCAGCATTTTCATCGCGACCCGCATGATCGGCTCGGGCAGACGGTCCTTCATGGACAGAGCGGTGTCGGCGGCGCGCGAGCGCAAAGGGGTGCCGCGACCGAACATTCTGTTCAGCGGCCCTCCGGTCGGCTCGATGGTCACGTGCAGCGGCGGGCGGTCCACGTCGGCGCCGAGCGCGTTGGAGATGACCATCCGCTGAATCTCACTGGTGCCCTCAAAGATGGTGTACAGCTTTGCATCTCGATACCACTTCTCCACCGGGTGGTCAGTGATGTAGCCCCAGCCGCCCATCGTCTGAATGGCACGTTCGGTGGTTTTGACCGCGACTTCGCTCGCGGCGAGCTTCGACATCGAGCCTTCGCCGCGCTCGAAGGGAACTCCGCTGGCCGCCATCCACGACGCACGCCAGGTCAACAACCGGGCGGCGTCGATCTGAGTTGCCAAGTCCGCTAACGGAAACGCGATACCCTGGTGGTCGATGATGGGTGCACCGAACGCCTCACGCTCGGTGGCGTAGGCCGTCGCATATTCCAATGCCGCCCGCGCGATCCCGATCGCTTGCGCGGCCACCATCGGACGGGTCTGCTCAAAGGTGCCCATCGTCGCCGAGCCGGACTTTTTCGCCCCCGCGACCACGTCGCGGGCCTTCGCGAGCTTGTGTTCGAGCTTGTCCTCTCCCCCAAGGAGATTGGCGCCCGGAACACGGACGCCTTCGAAGCGCAGTTCGGCGGTGTGTGATGCCCGGCAACCCAGCTTGTCGAGCTTGCGGACCATCTCCAGCCCCGGCGTGCCGCCTGGCACCACGAACAGCGCCTGACCGCGGTGACCCAGCTCCTGGTCGACCACCGCGTTGACCACGTGGACGTTGGCGATGCCGCCGTTGCCGATCCACATCTTGTGGCCGTCGATGATCCAGTCGTCACCGTCGCGGCGCGCGGTGGTGCGCAGATTGCGCACGTCGCTGCCGCCTTCGGGTTCGGAGATCGCGAGTGCGGCGAGCTTGAGGTCGCCGGGTGTCCCGAAGCACTCCGGGGCCCATTCCAGCATCTGTTCTGGTGAGGCGGCCTGACCGATAGCCGAGAGCGCCAGTGCGGGCATGACGATCGCCAGACCGATTCCGGCACATCCCCAAAACAGCTCCTCCATGAACATCGGCAGCGAGATGCCGGTCGGATCGCCGATCAGATCGCGGTAGAACAGCGGACTGTAGAAGCCCCGTTGGGCGGCCTCCTCGAGCACCGGCCAGGGGAATTCCTGGCGCTGGTCGTATTCGAGCGCGACTGGCCGGATGACCTCTTCGGAGAACTCGTGCGTACGCCTGGCCAGGTTGTGTTGTGCGCCGGTGGGGGTCAGGTCGAAGGTCATGAATGCGCCCCTTGGGGTCAGTGCCTCGGCCCGGACGGGGCCACTGTCGACCGCCGTATACCCCGTTACGGTCCCGCTATCCGCGCGAATGGCCGACCCGGTACGTCACGCCGCAGATCGTGGACCGACGTTGGCGGCAGGAAGGTGCAACACCACCGCGCTCACCGGAACAGCGTCGCCTTCGCGGCGCGCCAGCAGCGCGCTGTTCTCGGGTAGTTGCCTTGCATTGATCTCGCCGGCCGCGATCCGGCGCAGCACGTCATGAGCCTTCGCAAGCTGTTCGCGCTTGCGGTATTGGCCACCGGGCAGCTTGACGCCTGCCCAGACGCCGTACTCCTCGCGATGGGTGATCGCCCATTCGGCGCACCGGCGTTGCTGCGCCAGTGGGCAGCGGCGCAGGCATTGGATCCGTGCCTCGGTGGCCGACCGTTCATAGGCCCGCGCTTTGGCGGCGCCGTCGCCGGCGTCGTCATCGGGGTAGCCGAACCACAGTTCTGGATTTGATGCGCAGGGGTTTGCCATGAACGACCTCCTTGAGAGCTGAAACGTATGCGAAATCGTATACACACCAGCAGCGCACGCACAAGAGAAACGTGATAGAAACGTATATAACTACGGCGTGCAGAGTTGTGTAATATTCCGGCTATGGCCGGAGTCCGCCGTGAGCCGTGAATCGGCCGGCGCGGCGATCCGTGCGCTGCGGGAGTCGCGGGACTGGTCACTCGCAGACCTCGCCGCCGCCACTGACGTGAGCATTATGGGCCTGAGTTATCTCGAGCGAGGTGCCCGTAAGCCACACAAAGGCACAGTTCAACGGGTAGAGAACGGGCTGGGCCTGCCGCCGGGTACCTACTCGCGGCTTCTGGTGGCCGCCGATCCCGATGCTGAGCTCGCGCGATTGCTCGCAGTGCAGCCGTCCGAGTCCGTGACGACTCGCCGCTCTGGAAACATCATCGTTGACCGCCACAGCGACACCGACGTGCTCGAGGGTTACGCCGAAGCGCAGCTCGATGCGCTCAAGGCAGTCATCGATCGGTTGCCTGCGACGACATCAAACGAATATGAGACGTATATTCTGTCTGTGATCGCGCAATGCGTGAAGGCAGAGATGCTGGCCGCCAGCTCGTGGCGGTTGGCGGTGAACGCCGGGGCCGATTCGGCGGGCCGGCTCATGCAGCATCTACAGGCGCTCGAGGCGACGCGCAGCTCTCTGCTGAAGCGGATGCCGACCAGCTTGAGTGCTCGGTTCGATCGAGCGTGCGCGCGGTCGGCGCTCCCGGACGCGGTTGTCGCGGCACTGATCGGTGTCGCCAGCGAAGAGGTGTGGGACATCCGCAATCGGGGTGTCATTCCCCCCAGCGCGCTGCCCCGGGTGCGTGCTTTCACCGACTCGCTGCAGGGTGCCGAACCGGCGGAAGACCGGGCAGACCAGGACAGCGAGACAGACCGGTGAGTCAGCACGAACTCGAGGCGTTAGGCCGCGCACACCAACTGTTCGCCGGCAGCAGCCCGCACTGGGCGCCGGATCCGAGCGCCGGCCACTACCGAGACCTATTGCAGCGGGCCACCGAGCTGAATATCGATGCGGGACAGGACCATTATCAGCGCAGCGCGAGCCGCAGCCGTGCGGTCCTGGTATCGGCTGGGCGAACGGATTCGGCGCTGGCGGCGATCATCGCGGCCGCGCACCGGGATCGTGCCAGTGCACGAGAGCTCACCGGTCGGGTTCTCGACGAGGCCCGCGCCGATGCCGCGGTGACGTCGGCGACGCCGCTGGCCCAGCGCGAGGCGATGCGCCGGCGCGCGGCGCGGTTGCACGCTCAGCGTGCGCACGTCGTATCAGCCCGAGGTCGGGCACGCCGACACCTCGCTGCGCTGCGTGCCTTGCGCTATCGGAAGTCGCACCGTCGAGCGGGGTTGCCGTCGGCCCACGGCCGCGCCGGGCTCGCGGTACGGGCCGCGCTCTCGCGGTTGGGCAGTCCGTATGTCTGGGGGGCGACCGGCCCCAATCAGTTCGACTGCTCCGGGTTGGTGCAATGGGCCTATGCGCAAGCAGGTGTGCATCTCGACCGCACCACCTATGACCAGATCAACGACGGAGTTCCCGTGCCGCATTCGCTGGTACGGCCCGGCGACCTGGTCTTTCCGCACGCCGGACATGTCCAGATGGCGATCGGCAACAACCTGGTGGTCGAAGCTCCCTACTCGGGTGCATCGGTCCGGATCAGCCGGTTGGGCGGCAACGTGCAGATTCGGCGACCACTGTGAGAGA
>JAVROG010000131.1:0-4899 GCA_032162865.1 Mycobacterium sp.
CAAGCGGCGCCTGCCGAGTGAACAAGTGGCTCGTGATCAACATGCCGTTCCGGTTGGACAAGCTAGCGTGATCGGCGCCTAGCCGCGGCAGCCGGCGTCTCGTTGGGTCGCCCTCCTCGCAAGCTGAGCTCGAACGGGCCAGAGTTCCCCCTTGCCCGCACCCGTGAACGTTTGTTGGCACCGCACCGATGCCCACGCTCCGTTCTGGGTTCAACTTGCCCGCGGCATGGGGACACCAAAGCGTCGATGCAACCCAGCAAAAATAATGTCGCTGTTCCGCGAGGGTTATTGCACAAGAGCTGCCGGGAAATCGAACCCGTTTCGGGGTGCTGGTCTCTGAGTCGAACCTGCACTGAGCTGCGGAATGACATTCGCTGTGATTCACCAGAATTGACCTCTGCGGACACTGAGTGTGCCCAAAATGTGCCCAGCCAGTTCCTCGCCTGACGGCGCAATGGCGCGCACCCTGCCGTCTGAGATCGCCCAAACTACCGCAGCAATCCCGCAGGATCCGGTAGAACTCGTAGGGTTCATCGAGGACGTCAGGGTGCAGCAACGTCGACGCGGTCAACTCACTCACGTGGGCTCTCCCGATAACTGGTTGAACAGGCTCATCGACTCGCCGTAGACGTAACACTCGGTGACTTTGTCCCCGGTGAAGGTGTAGACCTCGCACGTGTCCACGGCGATCTCGCGATGCGTCGGCGCGATACCCCCGTATTCCCCGGTGTGGACACCGCGCAGCGTCCACCGCGCGCAGACGTGACCGTTGCCGCCGAACAGCAGGTCCTCGTCAAGGTGGAGCTCGTCGAACGCGGTAAAGAGTTGCCGGAGGTTCTCCCGGATGTCCGGCACCGTGAGCGCCATACCCAACCCGCCCACCCAGCGCAGGCAGTCGGGGGCGAACCCACTCAGGTAGCCCTCGATGTCACCCTCGTTCAGTGCAGCCACCGCCCGCCGCAGCAGGGTCTCTTCCTCGTTGCCGCTCACCGTTGCGCCTCCATCAGCGACTTCGCAAACGCGATCAAAAGACGGGCAGCCCGGCCTTGACAGCTCCGGTGATCCCGCCATCGACGACCAGGTCGGTGCCGGTGATGAAGCTGGCGGGCGGACTGAGTAAGAACTCGACAGCGGCTGCGATGTCATCAGGTGTGCCGATCCGCCCTGCAGCGGATCCGTCGATCATCGCCTTGATCACCGCGCCCGAGCTGCCGTCGAGTTCTTGGTTGCCCATGGCCGTGGAGATGACTCCAGGACTGATCGAGTTGATGCGCGCGCCGCGCTTGCCCCATGCGGGTGCCGCGGCGGCGACCCGAAGGTGGTTGGCGCGCTTGGCGAACGCGTAAGCCTCTTGCGGGTTTGAGAACAGTGCGGGAGCACACGCCGGCATCGCCAGCAGGTCGCTCGACGGGGTGCTCGCCAACTCGTGCTCGACCGCTGGATCCATCGCCGGATGAAAATGGCCCGCCATGCTGGCGATGACCAGTCCGGCGCCACCCGCCTCGATGACTTCGCCGAACTGCTCGAGCACCAAGGCCACACCGAGCAGGTCGACGCGAAGGATCGTGTGGACGTCGGCCTGTTCGGGTGAGACACCCGCGGTATGAACGACACGGGTGATCGGTCCGAGTGCGACCGCGTAGGCGGCTAGTTCGCTCACTGAATGCGGCGAGGTCACATCGACTGCTGTGGCGTGAACATCGTGTCCGTTCGCAGACAGCGCCCGGGTCTCGGCGTCGAGGTTCTGCGAGTTCACGTCGGACAGGACGATGGTGCGTCCCGAGCCGAGGCGGTGCGCGATCGCCGTGCCCATTCCACCGGCGCCGACGATGACGATGACGTCGTTACGTATCAAGATCTCATCTCGCCTTCTGAGCGGCCGCGGCGAAAGCCTCTAATTCGCCAGGAACATCGGGACCAGCCGGTGTGTAGATGACTTCGGTGATGCCCAGCTCGCCCGCCTCGTCCATTCGCGCGGCAATTGAATCGGGATCGCCCGACCAACCGCAGTCAAGGATCGCCTTGCCCGCTGCGGCAACAAGATTGGAATCGCGATCGGTGACTGTCGACAAGTGGCCCTGATGGACGACGAGGTGGCGCTCTCCGTCGGGACGCTCGGCCTTAATGCGTTCGTGCCACCCCGCGCCGCCTGGGACAGACGCAACGGCCTCGGGAGCGAAATCCCACAGCCCGTGGACGCTGGTGGCGTAGCCCGGACCGGCGGCAGCCAGCACGCGTTGCGATGTCTCGTCTTCTCCGGGCCGGAGGACCGTGCCGAAAATTAAAAGGCCGCGCTGGGTGCAATCAAGTGGTTCGTTTGGCGGCGCTATGACGAGGACGCCGTCGACGTCCAGTTCGCGTGCGGCTCTCATGCCCTTCGGTCCTGAGGGTGCGACCCAAAGCGGAACGGCAATGGGTCTATCCGGGGCGAGATCCTTGTCGTGCATCATCTGACAGGCGCCGCCGTCGATCTCGACGACATCGCCGTCCAGCAGTTGGCGTATTTGTCGGGTGTATTCCGTGAGTTTCTTCCAGGTCATTGGCTTTTGCCCCATCGTCACCCGGGCTGTGAAGCCGGTTCCGAACGCCACAACGAGTCGACCGGGTGCCAGTGCCTCGACGGCGGCGATGGCCGATGCGGTCACCATGGGGTGCCGCATGCTGGGAACCGCGACACCCGTTCCCAGCCCGATGCGTTCGGTGGCGTCCGCGATTCGCGCCAAGGAAATCCATATATCGGTATAGAGCGAGGGCGAGTCGAACAGCCATGCGCGCTCGTACCCGAGCTTCTCCGCGATCTGGCTGCGTTCAATTGCCTGCGATCCAGGCGGACAAGCGAAAGAGATTTTCGGCCGTGGCATTTGGAAAGCTTTCGTAGTCGGGACAATTCACATGTCGAGATTTCACCGCTCGCGCATCGCCGTCGAATCCGTCGGCGACGTCTCATCCGGATACGCCGCCATCGATGGTCATCAGGGATCCCGTGGTGTAGCTCGACGCATCGGAGAGCAAATACACTGCTGCGCCGAGGATCTCGTCCGGGTCCCCGACACGTCCCAGTGCGATGGGCCGCACGACCTCAGGTAACAGGTCCGCGTTGCGCACGAATCCCGCTGCGGCGTCGGTGTCGAAGGTGCCGCAGATGATGCCGTTGACGCGGACACCTGCGCCGGCGTATTCGAGCGCCGCCGCTTTCGTCAGCGCGTTGAGTCCACCCTTCGCAGCGGAATACACCGGGGCGGTCGGGATCGGTTTCACCGAGGCCAGCGAGCTGATGTTGACGATGGACCCGCCACCGGTGGCCTTCATCGCCTCGGCGGCCAGGGCTGTCAACCGCGTCGGACCTTTGAGGTTGACGCCAATCACTTTGTCGAACAACGTCTCTGAGGTCTCCAGCAGTGATGGGGCCAGCGGACTCATGCCGGCATTGTTGATCAGCCCGTCGAGCCTGCCCCAGCGCTCGGCAGCCTTGGCCACGACCCGGTCGAGCGATTGCCAGTCCCCGACATGGCAGGCCACGGCGAATGCGTCGCCGCCGCTCCCACGGATCTGTGCGGCGAGGTCCTCGCAGGCGTCGAGCTTGCGGCTGGCGATCACCACCCGTGCCCCGCGCTCGGCGAGCCCCAGGCACATGGCCCGGCCCAGTCCGCGGCTGCCGCCGGTCACCAGGACGACTCGGTCGGCGACGGAGAACAGCGGGTCGGTCACCGTGCGAACCTCCTTGCGCGCGAGAGCAATTCATCTACGACGAAGCCGAAAACTTCGTGGTGCGGATTGGCGGATTCGCCGCTACGGAACTTCGCATACGAGGCTTCCAGCACGATCGCCAGCTTCCATGCGCTGAAGGCTTGATACCAGTCGAATGGGGACAGATCGCGGCCGGTCGCCGCAGCGTACCGCTGCGCCAATTGTGCTGGCGTTTGGCATTGTTCAGCGGCGATACCATTCGGAGATCCTGGCGCGGCGAGCGCGATCAGATTGCCCTCCTCAGGCCAGAAGATGAGCGCCCAGGCCAGGTCGATGAGCGGGTCCCCCACGGTGGTCATCTCGAAGTCGACGACGCTGACCACCCGTGGTGGCGGTTGTCGCGACCACAGCACGTTGTCGAGTTTGTAGTCGCCGTGCATCACCGTCAGGTCACCATGTGCCGGTTGGTTCGTCGCCAGCCAGGCCGCGACCTCATCGACGCCGTTCAGGTCGCGCGAACGGTAAG
The DNA here is from genome assembly GCA_032162865.1 of Mycobacterium sp. Lineage (GTDB taxonomy): Bacteria > Actinomycetota > Actinomycetes > Mycobacteriales > Mycobacteriaceae > Mycobacterium. The sequence continues at coordinate 4,214 of JAVROG010000131.1, forward strand.
ACTCGAGCTGAGTCATCCAGCGATCAACCTGCCTGGCCAGGAAGCCCTCCGGATGTGACAACTCCGCCAACGGTGTGGATCGCCAGTCGACCGAGTGCAGGCCGACTAGCGTGTCGATCAATCCCTCCCCCACCGCGTGGTGCGACTGTGGTTGAGCGGCAAGGGCTTCGGGGAGGCCGTTGCGGCGCACCACGTCACCGTTGATGAAGGACATCACGAAGAACGGTGCCCCCAGGATGGCGGGGTCGTCGCCGACCGCCAGGATCGTCGGCACCGGTACTCCCGAGCCGGCCAGTGCTTCGATGACGCGCGCTTCGCGGACCACATGGTGTGCGGTGTCGGACACCGATGTCACGGGCGCCCGGCGCACCACCCAGGACCGTCCCAACCGCTCGACGCGGAACATCTCGCAGCTGGCGCCCCCGCTCATCGGTGTCACCGTGACCTCGGCGGGTTCGCCGGTCACCTGGCCCAGCCAGTCGGTGAAACGCCCGACATCGAAGGCCGCCGTGGTGCGGTTCACGCGCTGGCTTCCAACAGGTGAGCGAACCGGGCGCGCGCCGCGGTCAGTCGGGTCGGGACGTGCTCGCTGGGCCAGCCTTCGACGGCTTCATAGCGGGAGAGTTCACTCTTCGCGACGCTGACCTTGTGCACTTCGTTGGCGCCGTCGACGAGGCTTGCCATCC
>JAVROG010000132.1:0-7330 GCA_032162865.1 Mycobacterium sp.
AGTATTTCCGACGTTCTTTGCGCCAATTACTGTGGTCACGTGCGGCGCCGACGGGGGGATCGATATGGGCGGGTGCGCGTCGCGGTGACGGAACTCGACGTCCCCCGGCCGTATTCAAGACGTGCCCATGGCAGCCGCGGACTCTGGTGGAGACCGGTCTACGACAGTGGTTGCGCAGCTGGCACCCGCGCTACCGGACAATCAGGTGATCGGCATGCCGTCTCGAGCGGTCGATGAAGCGTGGCATGGTCTGATCCTGTGCACCGCGCGCTATGCGGCGTATGCCGTGTCGCACCACCATCCCGAGGGCGGTGCACCCGCGGCTGCCCGTGCTGCCAGTGACCCTTCCCACGAGCAACTTCGCCGGACAGTCATTGCCTGGCAGTTGGTCGCGCAGCCGGACGAACAAAGTGTGCTGTGGGACCTCGACGAACGTGTCGGTGTCGAACGGCCCTGGGGTATCAGCCCCACTCGAGTCGCTGAGATTCGGAGCGCGGTTGCGCGGTTCGCCTAGCGCGGGCGCCGCCAACCTGGTCCCTGTGTGTCGCAGCGAACCGATGTACTGTAAAAACACGTTGTGCAAGGCAATCCCGTGGATGGCGAGGACGCGGACGCGGCGCCGTACTTCCTGCGCGACGAAACTCGCTACGTGCCAACCGCAATCGCCCGAGGCGGCTGGGGGCCTTCGCTGAGTGGCCATGTCGTCGGTGGCCTGCTGGGCTGGGCGGTGGAGCGCGCAGTTGACGACGCGCAATTCCAGCCTGCGCGCCTCACCGTCGACCTGCCCCGCCCGACCGCTCTGAAACCGGTTGAGGTGCACACCCGCGTGCGACAAGACCGTCGGCGGCTGCGCCTCGTCGAAGCCACTGTTGTCCAGGATGGGAACCCCGTGGCACACGCCAGCGCACTGTTCTTGCGACGCGCCGACCAGCCCGACGGACTGATCTGGTCACAGCCAGTGCATGTGCCACCGCTCCCGGTCGACCGAGACGGCGTGCAGTCGCTGTTCATCCGGACCTATGGATGGGGCGCGGAGCTGCAGAATCCGGATCCCGAGTGGGCCCAGACCTTCGGACCGAAGTACACGTGGCTGCAGGAAACACGTCCGCTGATCGACGAAGAACCGATGACCGCTTTTACCCGCGCGGCCATGGCGGGCGACATCACAGCCTCAATTGCCAACTGGGGTACGCGGGGTTTGCAGTTCATCAACGTCGACTACACACTCACCCTGAGCCGACTGCCCGAAGGGCCCCAGGTCGGGCTTGCTTCATTGTCGCATTACAGCGACGACGGCGTGGCCACCGGCTCGGCCGTAATCGTTGATCAGAAAGGTCCAATAGGCAACGGTGTTTCGGTTGCCATCGCGCAGTCCGGGTTCCGGCCCGGAGCCTGAAATTAAATCAGTTCTGGCGGTGCACATTTCGGTGCAACCGTACCGCGCGGCCAACCGCAGCCGCCGCCGCCAGCGCTGCCAGTGCGACGAAGATCATCGCTGAGCCGCGGGTAGGGCCGAGCACTGTCAACAGCAGCGGAAGACCGAATCCGACGTAGGTCACCGCGTAGAACACTCCGGTGAGTGTCCCGCGAATATGCTGCGGCGCTGCGGCTTCCAAATCGATCAAGCCTTCGCGTAGGCACAGTCCGGACGCGCATCCGAGCAGCAGCACGAGTATCAGGCCCAACCCGAGCGGGATACTCGACGGAATTACCGCGAGGACCGCGTAGCCGAGTGCGGCCAGCGAGGCTCCGACGGTGCCGGTTCGCGGGCCCCACCGGCGTGCGCGGGCGGCCAATTGGCTGAGCCCGCTGGCGCCGTTGGCGATGAGTGCGGCGACCCCAGCCGCCAGGGGTGCCGCGAGCCCGGTGTGTACGCGCGTGGGAATCGTGACGAACGCGATTGAGGCCGAGGCGAACACCCAAGGAGCCAGCGGCATGGCCCAGCCCAATGCCGTTAGCGTGCCTTGGCCCGCCGGGGGTTCGGAGACCCGCGTCGGGGCCGGTACGGGAACCGCGGCACGGTGCGACGCGACGAGTGCGGCTATCGCTGCCGCCACAAGACCGGCGGCAACGGCGAAAGACAACCGGATGCCGAATCGCCCCGCCGAGGCGATCACGCCCGAGGCAAACGGGCCGACCGCGAAACCGAGGATCAAAATTGCACCGGCCATGGCCGCACCGGCGGGCCCCCGCAGATCGGAGGCCCACGCCGTGCATGAGCTGACGGCAAGGCCCACGCCGATCCCGACGATCAGCCGCCCCACCAGCAATACGTCGGCATGCTGCGAGACCAGCATCGCGATCGTTCCCACCAACGCCGTCGTCGACCCGACCAGTGCGACGGACGCCCGCCCAAGCCTGTCCGACGCCCGCCCGCCCAACAGCAGGCCGGGCAGTAGACCCACGGCGTAGATTCCGAACATCACATCGAGGGTGGCGGTGCTGAGATGGTGGTGGAGACTGATCGCCGGGAGCAGTGCGGCGAAATGGTTGGCGGCCCACCCCATCGCCAGCAGCATGGTCAACACACCGGCGAACATTGCCTTGTCCCCGCTGGCCTCAGGGCGCGTTGATCGCGCGCTCGGGGCGGACGTCCCGTTCGACGTCTGATCCGTTGCAGTGCTCACCGGTGCACAGACGAGCCATCCAGTGCCGTTATTCCCGGGCGAGACCATTATCACTTATAGGTGCTCGCGGTCTTTCCGTGCTAAACACCAGTACGTGGCAGAACCAGCAGTGCTCGTGGAGCGCGACCAGCACGTCCTGACAATCACCATCAACCGCCCGGAGAAGCGCAACGCCTTCAACCCGGAAGTGCTGTGCCGGCTCGCCGATGCCTGGGATCTACTGGACGACGATCCCGACCTGCGCGTAGCGATCATGACCGGCGCCGCCGGAAATTTCTCCGCCGGAGCGGATCTGGACCGACTGGTGGGTGCCTTGATCGCCGGAGATCCCCCGCAGAACGAGTTCGAGGAGCGGGTCAAGGCCGATTTCTCGTTGATCTACAAAGGCTTCCTCAAAGACCACTACGTCAAGAAGCCGATCATCGCCGCGGTCGAGGGTTACTGCTACGCCGGAGGGATGGAGATCCTGCAGGCCTTCGACATCCGGGTCGCCGCCGAGAATGCCAAGTTGGCGATCAGCGAGGTACAGCGCGGCTTGTTTCCGATGAGCGCATCCACAATCCGATTGCCCCGCCAGATCCCGTACACCATTGCGATGGAGATGCTCGTCGTGGGCACGCCGATCTCCGGACGCCGGGCCTACGAAGTGGGTCTGGTCGGACACGTCACACCCGCCGGGGGTGCTCTGGCTCAGGCGCGTGACATCGCCGAGCAGGTGGCGGCGAACGGCCCGCTGGCGGTGCGGAACATCAAAGCGTCGGTGATCGAAAACCTGGAAAAGACCGAAGCCGAAGCCTTTCCGCGCGAGCTTGAACTCGGTATGGCCGTGATGGCATCTGCCGACGCCAAGGAGGGACCTCGCGCGTTTCTGGAAAAAAGGCCGCCGAACTTCACCGGCAAGTGATCGTCGCCCGTTCAGTCCGGCGCACGAGCATCAGTCAGTAGGCAGGCCGCAGTCAGCAATTGCCACAGGGTGATCGAATACACGCTGCCACGTTCCCACACCCCACTGGGCAGCAGGTCGATCTTCGTGGTCGCCGAGTCGACTACCAACATCAGCAGGGACGAAAATCCAAGTACTCCTACGATTTTGGAAGCGTTGCGATACCACCGTCGAGTGGGCCGAATGACCGCTGATCCGGCCAGAATGGCGGCATTGCCGCCCACAATTGCCAGCGCAGCGCCGGCGATATGCACTGTTCCGCTGTGCACAGTTGCGACCACGATGTTGCCGAGGGTGTTTGCGGCGGCCATGCCCAGGAACACGCGGGCCCGACGGTCGGCGGGACGGCCCACGATGAAGAGCGCACCAAGTAGGAACAGGGTGCCGTGCAACCAGAACGCCGCATGCATCAATTGCGTCCTGGCGCCGGTTACCCCGAGATCGCTGATGTAGTTGTGGGCATAGCTGTAGTGGGGTCGGTAGCCGGCGGCGGCGAATGCTTCCAGGAGCAGGTACCCGAGACCTCCCATAACCCAAAGGGCGGCGCCGCGTGTGTTGGCCGACTCCCGCTGACCGCGCGCTTGATCACTCACGTGGTGGGTGCTACATGAATATTTCTGGCGCCGATCACATTTCGTAGCCCGGAGCAATTCACACAGGCGATACACCCCACACAATTGGTGCAGCGCACGCACGCGATACAGGCCACGCAGCGGGTGCAGGCGAGACAAGCCAGGCACGCCACGCATTCCCGAACGGCAACGCAAATCACCGTGAACAGACTGGCAATCACCCCGACGCTGCCAGCGGTGACGGCCGAGCCCGCGATTGCGACACTGCCTGCGGTTGCGACCGATCCGGCGACCGCGACGCTGCCCGCGGCCGACGCGGACCCGGCAACGGCGACGCTGCCCGCGACCGCTACCGATCCTGCCACCGCGAGGCTTTCGAGGGTGGCTATCGAGCCCACAACTGTCTCATCGTCGACGGACGTTGCCGCATCAAGAACCGAATCAAGCGCCGAATCACGAGCCGAAACCAACGGAAGTGCCATGGGCCTCATCATGTCAGCCCCGTGGTCGAAGCTGAAGGTATTTCGCCGTGTCGCGAAGCGCCGCGACAGCGACGGTCATAGAATGCTTTCCACCCCGGCAACCGTTTCCCGCATGCTGGGCGTAAGCGGTAAGGAACCCACGCAAATGGACCTCGAGCGCATCACCCATCCGCTGCGGCTGGCAAGCGGATCTCACCAATCGGGGTCAGCCAAAGGGTGTGCGATGAATGTGATTTCGTACATCAACGGCGACGAACAGATCACCGACTTCCCGGCTACGTCCGCCCGCCCGCTGGCTGCTTTCGTCCAGCTGTGCAACGACCAGCTGGCCGGGTCCGACGGCTACCTGACTCCCGATGACGCCATCGTGGCCCTCGACTTGGGCTGGCTCACGGTGGGAACCGCCGACGTTGCCGGCATCGTCATCCGCCCCTGGGTGTCGAAACTGCTGATCAGTCCACCCTGGGGTGTCGCTCGGTACGCTGATGGCGCTGCGGCCGAGGTGATATCGGACATTGCGGAGCTGCATCGCACGCTGGCCCCCGGCGAGATGCCGGACATCACCACCTGGGACCGGGCCGGTCGTACCGCACGCGAGATCAGCGCGGGGGCGGCGGTGGGTGCCGAAAAGTATGCCATCCGCGCCGCGTACCAATCCACCCTGCTCGCCGATACCGACGACTGGGACATGCTGGATGCCGTGACCGGAAACGCTTTGCGCGCTCACCGGTTGGCGAACCTGGATGGCGGCCAGGAACGGATCGTGGAGATGACGCGCCACGCGATCCGATCATGGCGTCGTCTCGCCGGCCTCTCCGTGGTCGGCAACGCTCCTGCCTCGGTGACCAAGGCCGTGCAACGCAAAGGCGCAGCCGCCTAACTCGGTCGGGCGCTTAGCGGATAGCCAGTCCGGTCACGGCGCGCGAAATCACCAGGCGCTGAATCTCGCTGGTTCCCTCGAAGATGGTGAAAATCTTTGCGTCACGGTGCATTCGCTCCACGGGATAGTCGCGGGTGTAACCGTTGCCGCCCAGAATCTGGATCGCCTCGTCGGTCACGTAATCCGCGGTCTCGCTTGCCACCAGCTTGGCCATCGAACCCTCCGCCGATTCGAAGTTCTGATTGTTGCGTGCCATCCACCCTGCTCGCCACACCAGCAGTCGAGCCGCGTCGATACGGCTCTTCATGTCCGCCAGCTTGAACGCCACGGCCTGGAACTCGCCGATTTTGCGACCGAATTGCTCACGCTGGCAGGCGTAGTCGAGTGCGTATTCGTATGCGGCCCTGGCTACGCCGACGGCCATCGCGCCGACAGTGGGCCGGGTGCGCTCAAATGTCTTCATTGCCGCCTGGCCACCCGTGGAGGCACCGGACTTTACCCGAGCAATCCGCGACTCGAACTTCTCCCGGCCGCCGAGAATCGCGTCTTCGGGTAGTCGGACGTTGTCGAGCACCACTTCGGCGGTGTGCGAGGCACGGATGCCGTGCTTCTTGAACTTCTGTCCCTGAGCCAAGCCCTTGGTGTCGGGCCCGATGACGAAGCTGGCCTGGCCGCGGGTTCCGAGCTCGGGGTAGACCGATGCCACGATGATGTGTACGTTGGCGATACCGCCATTGGTCGCCCAGGTCTTGGTGCCATTGAGTACCCACTCATTGCTGGCCTCGTCATAGCGTGCCCGAGTGCGGATGCCGCCGACGTCGGAACCCGCGTCGGGCTCTGAGGAGCAGAACGCCCCGAGCTTGGGTTCCTCTGCGGTGCCGAACATTTCGGGTAGCCAGCGGCCCAGCTGTTCGGGAGTTCCGTTACCCGCCAACGCCGCTGCCGCCAGCCCGGTGCCCATGATGGAGAGCGCGATTCCGGCGTCGCCCCAGAACATCTCCTCGAACGCGGTGAGCATGCCAAGCCCGGTCGGCTCGGCGGCCTGCTGCGCGAAGAAGTCCGGGGAATACAGGCCCACCTTTGCGGCCTCCTGGATCACCGGCCAGGGGGTTTCCTCGCGCTCGTCCCATTCGGCCGCGGCCGGTCGGATGACGTCGGCGGAGAACTTGTGCACCCAGTCCCGCACTTCGATCACGTCGTCGCTGAGTTGCATTGAGAATGTCACAGTTGCTCCTGAAAGTCGTTGATGGTCAGGCGTTATCGGATGTTCGGTAATGCGCGAGGACGCTGAGCGTCTGGTTCACCCAGGCCTCGAAGTAACGGTCTTCCTCGATGTTGCCGGGCAGGCGGCCGGTGAGCGCCTGCAGCGTCGCGGCGTAGGACAACGACCCGATTGCCGTGGCCGCAGCCGCGTCGGGATCGGGTATCTGCGTGCGGCCGGAGCGATTGGACGCGGCCAGTTCGTCGGCGAACCGTTGATAGGCGTTGTCGGTGATGACTTGCCACGTCTTCTCGTCGAGATCGCCGAGCTCCTCAGGCTCGCGCAGCATCACTTTGAGCAGATCCTCGCTCTGCTTGAAGTTGCTCCAAATCAGCTGGCCCGCCGTGCGCACCGCGTGCTCGACGCTGTCCGGGTCTCCGGCGTCGTACTGCTCTCGGGCGGCAACGATGCTGTCGATCCGGTGCGCAACAGCGGCTTCCAACAGCTCGCGTTTAGAGCCGAAGTGCTTGTAAAGCGCACCCGATCCCGGTGCCAGGCCGGAGGCCCGCTGGATGTCGGCCACCGACGTCGCCGCGTAACCCTTCGCGGCGAACATCTTCATTGC